>NZ_DASVFL010000228.1:0-27877 GCF_036380075.1 Lentzea sp.
ACGTGAGCCGGTCACGGTCGCCGGCGTCACCCACTACGGGTTCGGCACCGGCGACACCGTCAACGCCTGGTTCACGGCCGAGGGTCGCGGCCTGGTGCTGACGTTCGACCGGTCCAGCGCCCTCGCTTCCACAGAGGACACTCGCGCCCTGTACGACGGCGTGCCGGCGGACCTGCTCGCCCTGGTGAGGAACGTGCCGGAAACCGCCACCACGCTCAACGTTCCGCACCCCGGCGGTGGCACCCTCGTGGCCGCCACCGGGATCTTCACCTTCTCCGGTCCGTGCGCGATGGCGGACGGCCTGGTGAGGCGCCTGCACGAGGACGGGCTGGGCATCGACGCCACCGGGGTCGGCCGGCTGCTCGAAGGCCTTCTCGCAGCAGAGGACCGCACGCCGGCACCGGACGCTCCGCTCGACCCCGAGGCGCTGACCGGCTTCTGCAAGATCTGGGCCGACACCGGGTACAACGACCGCTGGGACGTGCACTACGTCCTCTTCGACAGCCGCACGCTCGACGAGGCGGGTCCGGCCAGGGACGACCTGCTGGAGCTGGTCCGCACGCTCGGGCTCGAGCGCGTCGACTCCCCGCCGGGCGCGGCGACCGGTGAGGTGTGGGTGCGCACCGATCCCCGCATCGACGCGGAGCTGGGCAACTGGTCGTGACCGGCGGCCGGGTCTCGCGGATCAGCCGAGGCCCGGCAGGTGGTAGCCGTTCTGGTCGTCCCACTCGATCTCGAGGTCGTCGAGGGTGAGGGTCCAGTCCGCGTCCGGCACGACGTTGCGCAGCGCGGTGACCGCGGCCAGCCAGTGCGCCAGTGACGGGACCACCCGGTCCTCCTCGAAGGGCATCTTGGTCGAGCCGTCGAGCACCTTCCCGGGCTCCAGGTCGTCGTAGAGGTACAGGCCCTCCTCCTCGTCGGAGAACGGCGCGTTCGCGTTGAAGGTGTCGGCGACCTGGCCGACCGACGCGCGCTCGGCATCGGTCAGCGGGGTGGCACGGCGAGCCGTGTAGTAGAGGGAGACGCCCATGCGGGCCACCCTAGCTCGCTCCACTCAGGACAGGTGCGGAACGACAGGCCGTCGTCAAGAACGGTCGGACTGCTCGACCTCGGTGAGGTGGCGGAGCACCGCGGCCACGTAGTCCGCGGGGCTCCCGGCGTCGCGCGCCAGCACGACGGCACGCCCGTCCTCCTCGAACGTCACCACGGCTCCCGGCCCCGGATCCGGCCCGAGCCGGTACCCGCGTTCACCGGCCAGCCCCGCCGCGAGGTCGGCCCAGCTCTCGTGCCGGAACCCCTTGAGCCGGTTGGCCCGCCGGACCTGGCGGGCCCTGGCCGCGGGCGGGGTGAGGACGAACAGCCTGCGGTGGGCGCCCAGCTCCCGGATCACCCGCAGCTCGTACCGCAGCTCCGGCCAGTCACCCGGTGCCATGACCACGCAGCGGGCCCCGGCCACCAGGCGGGCGAACTCCTCGCGCCACGAGTCGTCGGTGGCGTAGTGGCGGTCGATCCCTTCGGGCGGCAGGTAGTCGCGCGGGTTGCCCAGTCCGTACCCGCGTCCCAGGCCGCCGGCGATCGCGGGTGCGAAGTACTCGTCGAACGGCATGGGGTCCGCGCTGCGGCTGAAGACCTTCTTGAGCTCCGGCCGTGCCTGCGTCTCCGCCGCGTCTCGTCGCCGGAAGCCGAAGAGGCGGCGTTCGTTGCCGAAGCCGCGGATCCACAGCACGGCCGGGCGCGGGTCGGCCTCGGGCAGCGCGTCGAGGCGGTCCGCTCGCCGCGCCGCGGCATGGCACAGGACCGACAGCGTCGCCATCGGCAGCAGCAACTGGGTGCCGACCGTCGCGGGTTTGCCGTTCAGCAGCAGTACCGCCATCACCAGCAGGGGTGTCGCCGCCGCCACGTTGCCCAGCACCCGGAACGGAGTCCGTGGTCGCTGTCGTCTCCCGGACCGGACGGGCCGTGCGGGCAGCAGGTGCACGGTCAGCGCGAGACCGCCCAACGTCGCCACGACGCCGAGCACGGCGGCGAGACCGGTGCCGAGCCCGGTGTGGTCGGGACGGGCCAGCAGGGCACCGAGGACCATCCAGCCCAGCGGACCGGCGAAGGCGGTGGTCATGAGTACCGCGGGCGTGACGGGACCGGTGTAGCCCTTCGCCCGCGCCCGTCGCCACACCCGCATGAAGGTCGCGATCGCCAGGAAGGACAACACCGACGTCACCGCCACCGCTGTCGCGGCGGCGAGCAGCACGAGCACCACGCGGACCGTCATGACGAGTCCTGTCTATGCCCGCGGAGCCGGTGTCCGGGACCGCTGAACAGAGGATTCGCCGAGGGCGGTCAGCTCGTGCGCCGCCGGAAGTGGTCGCGCACCAGGAGCGCGGCGAGCGCGAGGGCGACGACCCCGGAGAACATCCCGAGGGCGATCGGCAGCGAGAACAGCGACACGCAGGCGTTGGCCGCCAGCGCGAGGACCAGCAGCACCCACACGAGCACGCGCGGCAGTGCGCGGCGCGGGGCCCCGTCGGTGCCGGGCGTGCTGTTCTCGGCGGTCATGGCTCGTTCCTCCTGGGCGCGACGACGGTTCGGCGCCCCATCGTGGTCGTCCGCGCACACAGCTACATCGGCGAAAGGATGCCAACCGGCCACCTCCTGCTTTCGATGCAAACCGGCCCACCGACCGCCTTCCGCCCACCGCCGTGGCCGATGATGGGCCGGTCCCTGTCGTGTCCTGCCGGTCCGAACCGCGGAGGCCCTCATGTCCCGGCCGCCGCACCCGTGGGCCGCGCTCGGCGACGCCGTGGCCTCGATCGGCATGCTGCTGCTCCTCCCGAGCGCGGCCGCACCCGGTTCCGGCCTGGGACCGGTGCCCGACACCGGAAACGCCGAGTGGTGGGCGGTCGCGGTGGTCCTGCTGCTGCAGGCCGTCGCGGTCGCGTGGACCGCCCGCGCGCCGGGAGTGGTGGTGCCGGGCGTGGCCGGGATGGCGCTGGTGCTGGTCCCGGTGTCGCCGGGGCCCGCGTTCACGCTGACCGCCGTCGCCGTCATGGTCGCGGTGTTCCTCGCTGTCGGCGCCCGCGGCGTGCGTCCGTTGCGGGTGCCGTTGCTCGCCGCGGGGGTGCTGCTGGCCGCGGGGCAGTTCGTCACCGCGGGTGCCCGCGGCGCTTCGGGAACGGGCGCGGCGCTCGTCGGCGCGGTGCCGCAGACGGTGCTGGTGATCGGGTTGCCGCTGCTGGCCGGCTCAGTGATCGCGGCACGCCGGAACGCGCACGAGGCACGACGGCTGGAGCTGGAGGCCCTGCGCCGCGAACAGGAGGCGTTGCTGGCGGCGACGATCTCGCAGCAGCGCACGGCGATGTCGCGGGAGTTGCACGACATCGCCGCCCACCACCTGTCCGGCATCGCGATGATGGCCGCGGCGGTCGCCCGGCAGATCGACACCGACCCCGCCGCGGCCAAGCAGTCGGTGGGCCAGATCCGGGAGCAGAGCCGCGCCGTGCTCACCGACCTGCGGCGGCTCGTCGGGCTGCTCCGCGAGGACGCCGACGCGGCCCGCCCGGTGGAGACCCTCGACGCGGTGGCCGCACTGGTGCGGGCACGCCGTGCCGCGGGCGCGGAGATCAGTCTCGTGCTGCCTGCGCACGAGGTCGCGGTCGGACCGCTGGGGCAGCTCGTCGCCTACCGGATGGTGCAGGAGTCGCTGGCGAACGCGGTGGTGCACGCACCGGGCGCGCCCTGCGCCGTCGAGATCGGTGAGGCAGAAGGGGAATGGCTCGCGATCACCGTGCGCAACGGCGTCCCTCGCGGCCCGGACGAGGGGCCTGGCAGCGGGTTCGGTCTGGTCGGCATGGCCGAACGGGCCAAGCTCGTCGGCGCCGCCCTCGACCACGGCCCCACCCCGGAGGGCGGGTGGGAGGTGCGGCTGAGGCTGCCGCTGGGGGAGACCGCCGGCGCGGCGCGGTGAGCGCGTTGCACCTTTCGATGGCACCGCACGGCTTCGGTCTTCCGCCTCTCGGCACCGGCCCGCCGCGTCCAGAGGATTGCGGCATGACGATCTCGGACCACACCCCGTCGCCCACCGCGCCTGGCCGCCCGGCGGCGGATCCGCGCGGTTCCGGCGGACTGCTCGAACCGCTGCGCAGGCACCCGCTGCTCAGCTTCTTCGTGCTCGCCAACCTGCTGAGCTGGCTCGCCTGGACGCCGTACGTCCTGTCGCACAACGGGCTCGGCTGGTGGGACTACCGCTTCCCGGAGGTGCTCGGGACCAGCCAGTTCGCCGGCGTGCTGCCCGGTGCCTACCTCGGCCCGATCGTCTCGGCCCTGGTCGTCACCGCGGTCGCGGACGGGCGGGCGGGGCTGCGGCGCTGGGCGGGCCGGATGTGGCGCTGGCGCGTGCGGTGGCAGTGGTACGCGTTCTCGCTGCTGGCGGTGCCGGTGGCGATGCTGCTCACGGGACTGGCGTTCTCGGGCGGGCGGATCGCGGCGCCCTCGATGATGGCCGTGGCCGCCTACGTCCCCGCTCTGCTGCTCCAGATGGTCACCACGGGACTCGCGGAGGAGCCGGGCTGGCGCGACTTCGCGCTGCCCAGGATGCAGCGCCGGTTCGGGCCGCTGACCGGGACCATGATCCTCGGCCCGCTGTGGGCGGCGTGGCACCTGCCGCTGTTCCTGACCGAGTGGGGCGGCCGGCCCGACGCCGACTGGACCCGGCCGCTCGTGTTCGTCGTGTTCTGCGTGACGTTCAACGTGGTCATGACGTGGGTGTTCAACAGCACCGGGGAAAGCCTGCCGCTCGCGATGCTGCTGCACGTCAGCGTGAACAACTTCGCCTCGGTGATGTGGGCGGAGACGTTCCCGACCATCACCGGCGAGCGGCCGATGCAGGCGATGGCGGCCGGTTCCGTCGTGGCCGCCGTCCTGGTCGTGCTCGGCACCCGCGGGCGGCTCGGCTACCGCCCACCGGCCGGCTGAGCGTCAGGAGCCCGGACCGGGAACGGCGACGACGTGGTTCTGGTAGGCCCAGACGACGGCCTGCAGCCGGGACGTCACCCCGAGCTTGGGCAGCATCCGCGCCAGGTGCGACTTCACCGTCGACACCTCCACGACGAGGCTGCGGGCGATGTCGTCGTTGGACATCCCCTGGGCGAGCAACAGCAGGATCTCGTGCTCGCGAGGGGTGAGCAGCTCCGCGGCCCGCCGCCCGGTCACCGGCTGGAGCCGGCGGCGCTGCACGAACTCGCGCAGGACGCGGCGGGTCAGCGTCTGGTCGATCGTGCCCAGGCCGGCGGCCACCTGCCGCACCGCGTGGACGATGTCGTCCGGCTCGGAGTCCTTGAGCAGGAACCCCGACACGCCCGCCTCCAGCGCCCCGAACACGTAGTCGTCGAGGTCGAACGTCGTGAGCACGAGCACCGGCACCTGCGGGTCGGCGTCCGGCGCGCACAGCTCCCTGGCGACCTCGATGCCGCTGCGGCCGGGCATCCGGATGTCGAGGCAGGCCACGTCCGGGACGAGGTCGAGGGCCATCGCGAGCGCCTCGGCGCCGTCCGCGGCCACCCCGGCCACCTCGATGCCGGGCTCGGCGCGCAGCAGGGCCGCCAGACCGGCCCGCACGAGCGGCTGGTCGTCGGCGACGAGCACGCGGATCATCGGGATTCCTCCGGTGGCGGCTGGGGCGACCACCATACTGATCACCTCCCCGGCCGCGTCACGCGACAGCGGTGAGATCCCTGTGGCGCACACGGGAGAGGTGCGCGTCGACGGCCAAGAGCGCCAGGCCGACGCAGATGGGTGCGTAGGTGAACACGTCGGTCAGCCTCCAGGGCTCACCGAGCACGGCGAGGGCGACGACGACCAGCAGCACGGGCTCGACGTAGCTCAGGACCCCGAACACGGTGAACGGCAGCAGCCTGCCCGCGGTCAGGTACAGGGTGAACCCGCCGGCGCTGAGTACGCCGAGCAGCAGCAGCGCTCCCGCCAGCCGGGGGCTGCCCGCCACCAGCTCCAGCGACGGCCTGGTGACCAGGACGACCGCCGCGAACGGCAGCAGCAGGACGAGCTCGAGGAGCTGGGCGGCGAACGAGTCCAGTGCGAACGCGCGCCGGGTCACGAGGTACAGCGGCATGCCCAGCGCCACCAGCACGGTCGCCCACCCCAGCCCGCCGGACAGCACCACCGCGGCGACGGCGCCCGCGCAGGCGCACAGCACCGCCGCCGTGCGCCACGGCGACAACCGCTCGCGGTGGACCACGACGCCCACCACGACCATGGTCAGGGGCAGCAGGAGGTACCCGAGGGACACCTCCAGGCCGTGCCCGGTCTGCGGCGCCCAGCCGAACAGCCACATCTGCACACCGATCTGCGCCGCGTCCGCCGCCAGCACCCCCACCAGCCAGGGCCGCTCGCGCAACCGCCGCAGCAGGAGCGGGAACTCGCCCCACATCCGCCGCGCCGAGAACAGCAACGCCAGCAGACCGATCATCGCCACCACGCGGTATCCGAGGATCTGCACCGGGTCCAGCGGCCGCAGCAGTGACGGCAGCACGAAGATCCCGCCGAACAGCGCCGACGCGCCGAGGGACGCCGCGACGCCCGCACGGGAGAAAGATGTGGTCACGACCCGAACACTGCCTGACCGCGTCTCCTGCATCCAACGGTGGTGCGCGGACGGCACTCTCTCCGTCTCAGCCGACGGCGCACCGTTCGCACGTCGACTCGGGGGAGTCGAGGTGCGCGCGGGCGTGGACCTGGTCGGCGAGCGACTCCGGGTACTGCGTCAGCGCCCGCTCCCAGAGCCGCCGCGCCTCGGCGGGGTGGCCGAGGCGCAGCGCGACGTGTGCCCGCCCCTCGGCGGCGCGGGCGATCTCCAGCGTGAGGTGGTGGCCGGTGGCCAGGCTTTCGGCGCGCTCGTGCAGGTTCGCGGCCATCTCGGTGTCGCCGAGCGCCAGGTACGTCTCGCCGAGGCAGTTGAGCGCGTCGCACTCGACGTCGGCGACACCCGCCGCCGCGCCGACGTCGAGGGCCAGCCTGCCCAGCTCGACCGCGGCCGGGAGGTCGCCCTGGCGGCGGTGCACGGCGGCCAGCCAGGCCAGTGACCAGCCCTCGCCGAACCGGTAGCCGATCTCGCGGCTCAGGGTCAGCGCCTGCGTCAGGTGGGAGCGGGCCTGCGGGTAGCGGTGGAACCGGCCGTGCAGCCGGCCGATGTTGGCCAGCGACAGCGCCTCGCCCTGCCGGAAGCCGGTGGCCCGGTTGATGACCAGCGCCCGCTCGAACCGGTCCAGGGCCTCCCGGTGCTCGCCGATGTCGGCCGCGACGAACCCGAGGTTGTTGATCAGGACGCCGACGTCGCGCCGGCTGCCCAGCGACTCCGCCAGGTCGTGGGCCGTGCGGAAGCACTCCCGTGCCTCGCGGTACCGGGCGATCCGCAGGTAGGTGATGCCGAGGTCCGAGGTCTGGTAGGCCTCGGCCGCCTTGTCGCCCGCGGTCTGGCTGATCAGCAGGGCCTGCCGCAGCAGCTCGATCGCCTCGGTGAGCTGGCCCAGCTCGCGGCGGATGACGGCGATGTTGGCCAGTGCGGTGGACTGGCCGCGCGGGTCGTCCAGCTTCCGCGCCGCGGCGTGGGCGCCCTCGAACAGGTGCAGCCAGGCGGTGCGGAGGTTCATCCGCTCCAGGAACGGCCGCAGCACGCAGGGCAGCTGCCAGGAGTGCTCGGGCCGGCCGGACGCCTGCGCCTGGCACGCCACCGCCATGAGGTTGTGGTACTCGGCCTCCAGCAGGCCGATCGCCTCGACCTCGCCGCCGGCCGGCGGCACCCGCACCGGGCCGGAGGGGATGTCCGGCTCGAAGCGGGAGAGCTGGCGGGCCATCGGGTCGCAGTGCTGGTGGGCCAGGTACAGGTAGTAGTCGAAGAGCCGGTCGGCCGCGTCGCGGCGGCTCGACTCGGTCTCCTCCGCCTCGACGAGCTGCTTGGCGCAGTCGCGGACCAGGTCGTGGAGCTGGTACCGGCCCGCGGCGGGCTGCATGAGCAGGTTGCAGTCGCAGAGGCTTTCCAGCTGCTGCTCGGTCTCGTCCACGGGCAGGCCGGTCAGCGCGGCGACGGCGTACCGGTCGAAGTCCTGTCCCGGGTGGACACCCAGCAGGCGGAAGGTCCGCCTTTGCAGCTCCGGCAGCGACTCGTAGGACAGCCGCAGCGTCGTATACACGCTGAGGTCGTCCACGGCCAGCGTGTGCATCCGGCGGCGGGTCTCCCTCAGCCGTTCCGCCAGGTCCGCGACGGTCCAGGCGGGCCGGTGCCGCAGGCGGGACCCGGCGATCCGGATCGCCAGAGGCAACCGGCCGCAGAGCTCGACCACGTCGTCGACCGCGGCCGGGTCGTCGGCGGCCCGGCCGGCGATCCGCTGGAACAGCGCCACGGCGTCGGCGGAGGACAGCACGTCGAGCGAGACCGGCCGGCCGCCGTCCAGCGTCGTCAGCCGGCGACGGCTGGTCACCAGCACCAGGCCTTCGGTCGTGCCGGGCAGCAGCGGCCGCACCTGGGCCGCCTCCGCCGCGTTGTCGAGCACGACGAGGATCCGCCGGCCGGCCGCCGTCGAACGCCAGAGCTCGGCCAGTTCGGCGAGCCCGCGCGGGATCAGCTCCACCGGTGTGCCCGCCTGCCGGAGCAGGACGTCCAGCGCGGCCTCCGGGGTCCGCGGCTGCTTGCCGACCGAGTAGCCGTGCAGGTCGATGAAGTGCACCCCGTCGGGGTAGTCGTCGGCCAGCAGCTCGGACAGTCGGACGGCGAGCGCCGTCTTGCCGACGCCGCCCATCCCGTCGATGGCGGTGATGACCAGCGGCGCGTCCGGGTGGCGGCGCACGTCGGCGAGCACCTGGTCGATGTCGGCGGACCGCCCGACGAAGTCGCTCGTGCCCGCGGGCAGGTGGCGCGACCGGGATCGGGGCGCCGGCGCGGGTTCGGGGGCGGCGCCGCGCAGGACCTGGGCGTGCGCCTCGCGGAGCTGTTCGCCAGGGTCCAGGCCCAGCTCGTCGGCGAGCAGCCGCCGCCCCTTCTCGTACACGGCCAGTGCCTCGGTCTGGCGGCCCAGCGCGGTGAGCGTGAGCATCAGCAACGCGCGCAACGGCTCCCGGAAGGGGTGCTCTCCCACCAGGCCGATCAACTGGGCCACGAGCTCGTCGGCCTGGCCGAGCCGCAGCCGGAGCGCGCCCAGCCGTTCGACCGCGACCAGGTACTGCTCGTTCAGCCCGGCGGCCGCGGCGTTGATCGTGCGGCTCGCCCGCAGCCCGGCGACCGCGGGTCCGCGCCACAGTCCGATCGCGGTCTCCAGCGCCGTCGCGGCTTCCTCCGGCCGCCCGGCCGCCTCGGCCTTCTCCGCCGTCTGGATCTCCGTCCAGAACCTGTGCAGGTCGAGTCGCTCCTCGGGCACGACGAGGCGGTAGCCCGCGGGCTCGGTGGCGATGCAGTCGCCGTCCCCGCCGGCCGCGGTGAACGCGCGGCGCAGCGCCCAGACCGCGTTGTGCAGCTGCGCGTGGGCCGTCGACGGGACGGCCTCGTCCCACAGCCCGTCCACGAGCCGGTCGGGGGTGACGATCTCGTTGTGGTGCATCAGCAGCATCGCCAGCAGCCGCTGCTGGCGGCGGCCGCCGAGACGGACGACCCCCGCCCCGGTTCTGGCCTCGAGCGGTCCGAGAATCCGGAAATCCATGCGCAACAACCCCCTGTGTGCTGCGAGTGACACAGAGAGTAAACCAGCGAACTCCTCCGCCGAGAGGTCCTGCGAGGTGGCCCGCGAGGCTCGATAGCGAACGGAGAGAGGCCGTTGCCACGATGGCCTGGCCCGGGAAACCCCAGGTGGGCGGCATGGTCCACGAGAACGTGCCGCGAGTCGTTCGAAGAGGAGAGCTCGCATGCGGAAAGCCGTTGTGACCGGTCTGGTCGTCGCAGTGACCGCCCTGGGTCTGGTGCTGGGCCTGACCGGCGCGACAGGAGGACCCTCGCCGACGCAGTCCGACGCGGACCCGACAATGATCAACAACGGGTTCCCGGTCTGCAGCCCCGCCTGCTAGCCCCGCACCGATGACGGAACCGGTTTCCACGGCGGCGAGCACCAGGGGCTTCGTCTCGATGTTCGCCGCACTGGCCGTGGTGTTCGCCGTGACGTGGTCGCTCCAGGCGACGGCCTCGTGGTCCACCTCGGCCTGGTGGGCGCGGCAGGCGCGGACGGCGAGCCTGGTGTGGCACCAGGACTGGCGGGTCTTCACCAGGTTGCCGATCGGGACGGACGTCGTCGTCCACGACGCGCGGACGCTGACCCCGCTCACCCTGCACGCCACCGGCGCCGGCAACCGCCGGGGGCTCAGCCGGCTCGCCTACGCCCAGTGGATGGAGACCGCGGCACTGGAGCAGGGCGTTCCCGCCGGGCGGTGGCGCGACTGCCCGGCCGACGAGATCGAGGAGTGCCGATCGGTGTTGTCGACGATGCCCGTCCTCGCGGTGGCGAACCCGACCCGCGACGCGACCGTCTGCGGTCAGGTTGTGTTCTCGAAGGGGACTCCTATCGCCTGGCGGGACGCCGAGCCGTCCGAGGGCAGGACGCGCCGGATCGGTTCCGTCGTGCGGTTGAACGTGACATGTGTTCGATGAGGAACCGGTGGACGAGCCTGCTCCGCGCGGCGGACCGGTTCGAGCCGCGCGGCCGGCCGTTGGCGGTGGCCCGGTCCCTGCTGGCCCTCGCGAGCGGGTGCCTGCTGGTGTTCAGCCCGGACCGGGCGCTGTTCCCGCGGACGGCGGGGGTCGTCGACGGTCCGGTCTGCGCCGGGATCGGCCGGGTCTCGCTGTGGTGCGTGGCCGAGTCCCTCGGCGTGGACCTCCTGGTGTGCCGGGTGGTCGCGCTCGCGGTGCTGGCGGTGGTCACACTAGGCTACCGGCCCCGGTGGACCTGCGTCCCGCACTGGTACGTGACGTACAGCCTCAGCGCGGCCGTGGTCCTGCCCGACGCGGGGGAGCAGGTGGTCCGCGTCCTGACGTTGTTGCTGATCCCCCTCTGCCTGGGCGACCGCAGGCGGTGGCAGTGGCAGCGGCCGGAGAAGCCGATGCCCGCCGCGTGGCGGGGCCGGGCCTGCGCGGCGCACCTGTTCGTCCGCGTGCTGGGCGTGACGATCTACCTCCAGGCGTCGCTGAACAAGCTCGCGGTGCCGCAGTGGCGGGACGGCACAGCGAGCTACTACTGGCTGGTGCACCCGCGTTACGGCTCGGACATCGCGGTCCAGGCACCGCTCGGAACCGTTCTGCAGCACCAGATCGGGGTGGCGGCCGTGACCTGGGGCGCGCTGGCGGTCGAAGTGGTGCTGGCCCTGTGCCTGCTCGGTCCCGGACGGGTCCGCCGGGCGGGGTGGGCGCTCGCGATCGCCATGCACGGCTCGATCGCGGTCCTGATGGGGTTCACCACCTTCGCCATGACGATGGCGGCGCTGTGGGCGATCGCCTGTGCGGGAACGACCTCTTCCGCGCGGCGAGCACCGCTCTCGGACCGCCTATCGGACGAGGAGACCGGCTCTCGCCCGGTCGAGCACAGGTCGAGAGCCGGTTGAGAGAACGCGGTTCTAGCGTCGGACGAGTTGAGCTCAAGTCGACAATCCGGCGTTGTTGGGGGATTTCGTGTCGGGAAACATCTGCACACCTGTGGACACCGCTGTTTCACCCGAAATCGAGCGCGTGCCAGTCGACATTCTCTTACCTGCCGAGTCGCCGAGGCTGGCCGGCGAAAATCTCGAGTACGTCCGGTTGCTGGCCGAGATCGGCACCGAGCTCCCGCCGATCGTGGTGAACCGCCGGACGAACCGGGTCGTCGACGGAATGCACCGGGTGCGCGCCGCCCGGCTGCGCGGTGACGGGGAAATCGCCGTCCGCTATTTCGACGGTGACGACGAGACCGCGTTCCTGATGGCGGTGGAGATCAACGTCCGGCACGGGCTGCCGTTGTCCCTCGCCGATCGCGAGGCGGCGGCGGCACGCGTGCTGGCCGCCCGCCCGCACTGGTCGGACCGGGCCGTCGCGGAACTGACGGGCCTCGCCTGGACGACGGTCGGCGCCATCCGCAGGCGCGGTGGCGCGGACGCGCCCCAGCCCGCGACGCGGCTCGGCAGGGACGGCAGGAGCCGCCCGGTCGACGGGAGCGTCGGGCGGGTGCTGGCCGGCCAGGAGATCGCGGCCAGGCCGGACGCGTCGTTGCGGCAGATCGCGAAGGCGGCGGGGATCTCCGTGGCGACCGCACGGGACGTGCGGGATCGGTTGCGGCGCGGGGAGGACCCCGTTCCCGCGCGGCTGCGGCGCGGGAACGGGCAGGCCGGCAGGCCCGTGGAGGTCGTCGACGTGCAGGCGACCGTGCGCGGTCTGAGGAACGACCCCGCGTTGCGGCTGACCGAGTCGGGCCGGACGCTGCTGCGCTGGCTCGACGGCCACGTCGTCGAAAGCGGTGAATGCGCGACGCTCGCCTCCGCCGTTCCCCCGCACTGCGCCGAGGTCGTCGAGGCCATCGCGCGCAGGTGTGCCGAAACGTGGTCGGAACTGGCCACCGCGCTGCGCACCCACTCCTGTTCAACCGGGTGATTGCACCGGTCGAACAGCGTGTCAGTCGCACTTCTTGCGCCCTGACCGCGGCGGCCGCCATTGTTCTGCCAGCCAGGCTGCGACGCGTTCGGATTTCGCCCTCCCGCAGGGAAATCACCGGCCGATCCGGCCGGGAAACCGTCACACGATGCCGAGCGGCGAAAGGTGCGGACAGTGCTGAGTGTTCACCACGTGGGCGTGCAGACCGACGATTTCGAGAATTGCCTGAACTGGTACCTCGACTTCTTCGAGGCCAAGCAGATGTGGGAGCTGGACCGGTTCTCCCGGCTCACCCTGAGGCGGCTGCCGGGCATCCGGCGGCTCACCGAGGTCAGTGTGGGCGACGTCCGGTTCCACCTGTTCGACCGTGCCACGCACACGGGCCGGACGGCGCTTCCCGACGACTTCCAGTTCCAGCACGTGTGCCTGGCCGTCGGTGACGCCGACGAGCTGCCGCGGATCCGGCTGCGGTGGGTGCGGCTGTACCAGTCCGGCCGCTACCGGTTCGCGCTGCCGGACCCGCCCACCGAGATCATCACCGACGCCGACGGCGTCCAGAGCCTCTACCTGTTCGACGTGAACGGCCTGGAGCTGGAGTTCACGCACCTGCCCGGGGACACCGCCGATGCGTGAGTCGACGTCGGGTGTGCTGGCCCCGGCCGCGGAGCAGTGGGACTACGGCGACTTCCCCTACGGGCTGGAGCCGCTGGTCATGCCGCCCAGCGGGCACCAGGCCGTCGTGACGCTGCAGCCGTCCGAGCTGCTCGCCTCCTACGAGGTGGAACGCGCGCACATCACCGCCGAGCCGGCGGCCGGCGGTGCGCGACCGTCCTCTCCGGACGTTCTGTACTGGTTCCGGTGGATCACCGGCCACCAGGTCACGTTCCTGCTGTGGCACCTGATGGGCGCGCACGTCACCGCCCTCGCCGGCGGTCAGGCGGCCGACGACTCGACCTTCGCCAGCCTGGAGTCCTACACCGACGGCTACTCGGCGATGCTGCACTACAGCGGGTCGTGCCCGGTCGAGGTCTACCAGGACCTCATCCGGCCCCGGCTCTACCTGCAGCACCGCGGTTTCAGCGGCGTGTGGGCGGCGGACTTCGCGCCCCTGCGGCGGTTGCTGCGCGGGCACGACCAGCCGTGGATGACCGGGACGGGCGGCGCGCGGCTGGCGGCCGCCGTCGACGCCAACCGGACCGTCCACGAGGAGCTCGCGGCGCGACTCGTGCCCGGCGGGAAGTCCCTTCTGCAGGAACGGACTCCGGGCACGGTCGTGCGGCCTTCGGCGCGCAGCACCGCGCTGTTCGACAACATGTTCGTGACGCTGCGCGCTCCCGTCGACCGGGACGCGGTCGTGGCGCAGCTGTTCCGCCGGCTGCGAGCCGTGCGCGCGGACCTCGTGACCAACCGGTTGCTCCCGGCCGGGTCCGACGAGGACTGGATCTTCGACGTCCTCCGTCAGGTCGTCGCGTCCGCGCTGGCCGACCGCGACCGCTTCGCGCGCTGAGCCCCTGTCCGCAGTCCCCGCCGAGAACGTTGGAGTGGAGCCATGTCCGAGGATCTGATCTACCAGGTCGTCCGCAACCACGAGGAGCAGTACTCGCTGTGGCCGGCCGCGCGCCCGCTGCCGCTCGGCTGGACGGCCGAGGGGACGACCGGGTCCCGCGAGGAGTGCCTCGCGCGGGTGAGCGAGGTGTGGACGGACATGCGGCCGCTGAGCGTCCGCCAGGCCGCGCGATGACCACCACCGACGCGCCCGCGTCGGTGGACGTCCGGTGGCGCAGGGCCGACGACCGCACGACGCTCTCGTTCGCCGAGCGGCGGATGTGGTTCCTCGACCAGCTGCACCGGGGGAGCACCGGCTACCTCCTGCCGTACGTGTTCCGCGTCAGCGGCCCGCTCGACCTCCCGGCGCTGCGCACCGCGATCACCGGCCTGCACCGGCGGCACGAGGTGCTGCGCTCCCGGTACCGCGCCGAGGCGGGGGAGCCGAAGCGGGTGGTCGACGCCCCCGGCGAGGTGGCACCGGTGCTCACCGTCCTGGACCTGGCGGGGGACGAGTCCCGCGTCCGCGAGGTGCTCGACCGCGATCACCGGACGCCCTTCGACCTGGCGGCCGACCATCCGATCCGGTGGACGCTCCTGCGGCTGGCGGCCGACGACCACGTCCTCGCGCTCACCGTGCACCACATCGCGTTCGACGAGTGGTCCGGGTACGTCCTCGGCGAGGATTTCAGCGCTCTCTACGCCGCCGCGGTGGCCGGCGTGCCGCCCGAGCTGAGCCCGGTCGTGTTCGACTACGCCGACCACGCGGCACGCGGCCACGTCACCGGTGCGATCGCGTACTGGGAACGGCAGCTCGACGGCGCGGGTGTGCTGGACCTGCCACGGGATCGCGCCCGCCCGCCGGTGTGGCAGCCCGCGGGCGGCCACGTCGACGTCGAGCTGCCCGCCGAACTGGTCGCGGACCTGACCGCACTCGGCCGCACCGCCGGGGCCAGCCGGTTCATGACGTTCCTCGCCGCGTTCACCGGCCTGCTCGCCCGGCTCAGCGGCGACACCGACGTCTGCGTCGGCACGCCGGTGTCCTGCCGCACGGACGAACAGACCCACGGCATGGTCGGCCTGTTCGCCAACACCGTCGTCATCCGCGGGAAAGTGGGCGAGCGGACCACTTTCCGGGAACTGCTCCGTGCCACCGCCGAGACGTCCCTGGCGGCCATGGAGCACCAGGACGTCCCGTTCGACCTGCTCGTCGAGCGCATCGGGCCGGACCGCGACCTGGCGCGCAACCCGCTGTTCCAGGTCATGTTCGTGCTCGAGGAGGGGTCCGGCACCTCGTTCGCGGGCACCGGTCTGCGCTTCGAGGAGGTCACCGCTCCGCCGTCGGCCGCCAAGGTCGACCTGACGCTCGCGCTGTGGGACAACGGGAACGGCGGGTTGTCCGGCCACTTCGAGTACGCGACGGCCCTGTTCGACCGGGCTACTGTCGAGCGGTTCGCCCGGCTCTTCCGGCAGTTCGCCGAGAGCGCGGTCGCCGAACCCGGCCGTCGCGTCGTCGAGCTCCCGCTGTCCACCGCGCGGCACCACCTCGACGAGGTGGACCACCGGCCCGCCTCCGTCGAGGATGTCTCGACGGTGGAACTGGTCGCACGGCAGGTGCGGCTGCGTCCGGACGCCATCGCGGTCGAGGAATCCCTCGACTACCGAGCTGTCGCCGATGCGGCGAACAGCCTCGCCCACGCCTTGGTGCAGAACGGCGTCACCCGCGGGTCCGTGGTCGGGGTCTGCGTGCACCGGGGCCCTCATCTGGTGCCCGCACTGCTCGGCGTCATGGCGTCGCGAGCCACCGTGCTGTGGCTCGACCCCGCGCAGCCGGTCGAACGGCTGCGCGAGCTCGTCGCGGACGCCGGGGCGCGGTCGGTCGTCGTGAGCGGCGGACTCGGCGACCTCGGCGCACCGGTGCTCGACGTCGAGGCGGAACGCGCCCCCGCGGACCGTGACCACCTGTCCACCGCGCGGATCGACCCGTCGGACACCGCCTACATCGCCTACACGTCGGGCTCGACCGGAAAGCCCAAGGGAGTCTGGGTCTCCCACGGCGCGCTGAGCGAGCACCTGCAGGTCATCTCGGTCGAGTACCGGATCACCGAGCGCTCGCGAGTGGCGTTGGTCGCCGCCATCGGCTTCGACGTGTCGCTGGAGCAGCTGCTCACCGCGCTCGTCCGCGGTGCGCGGGTGGTCCCGCTGGACCCCCGGAGCCTGAGCGCCGACCAGCTCCTCGACGCCGTCCGGCGCCACCGGGTCACGCACGTCAACGTGACTCCGCTGTACTACCGGGAACTGGTGGCGCGGGCGGCCGTGCGGGACCCGCGGCTGGCGTCGGTCGAACTGATGAACCTGGGCGGGGACGTCGTGCACGGCGGCGACGTCCGGCGCTGGCGCGACGGTGGTTTCACCGGGCGGCTCACGTGTTGCTACGGCCCGACCGAGTCGACGGTCACCTGCGCGGTGCTGGACGCGCCCGACGCGTTCGCGGGGGAGAACGTCGTTCCCATCGGCCGGCCTGTCGCGGGAACGCGCGCCTATGTCCTGGACGGCGCCCTCCAGCCGGTTCCGGTCGGCGTGCCGGGCGAGCTGTTCCTCGGTGGCCGCCGGATCGCCACGGGCTACCACGACAGGCCCGCGGTGACGGCCGAGCGGTTCCTGCCGGACCCGTTCACCGACGAGGCCGGGGCCCGGATGTACCGCACGGGCGACGTCGTCCGCCGTCGCGCGGACGGGGTCCTCGAGTTCCGCGGCCGGGTGGACCGCCAGGTCAAGGTCCGCGGCCACCGGGTCGAACCCGCGGAGGTCGAGGCCGCACTGCTGGCCCACCCGCGGGTCCGTGCCGCCGCGGTCGTGGCACGCGACGGGGAACTGGTCGCGTACGTCGTGGCCGGTTCCGGCGACGGCATCGGTGAGTTCCTCCGGAACCGGTTGCCCGCTCACCTCGTGCCCGCCGCGATCGTCGAGCTGGACGAGCTGCCGCTGACGCCGAGCGGAAAGCTGCGGGAAGCCGCCCTTCCCGCACCGCCGAGAACCCGGCCGGTGTCCGGAGTGGACGTCGTCGCACCGCGCACGGCCGCCGAGACGACCGTGGCGGAGGCGTTCTCGGCGGTGCTGGGCATCGCGGGAGTCGGCGTGCACGACGACTTCTTCCGGCTCGGCGGCCACTCGCTGGCCGCGACCCGGCTGGTGGCCCGGCTTCGCGACACGGCGGGCGTCGACCTGCCCGTGAAAGCCGTGTTCACCGCACCGACGCCCGCCGCGCTCGCAGTCGAGCTGGACAGCGCCGCCGCACACCCCGGCACGTCGACGAGCCGGGCCGACCGCGGCGCACCGCTCGTGTTGTCCGCCGCTCAACGCCGGCTGTGGCTGCTCGACCGGCTCGACGCCTCGCGCCAGGAGTACCTCGTCCCGATGACGTACGTCATCCAGGGCCGGCTGGACGTCACCGCGCTCCAGCGCGCGGCCGACGAGCTCGTGGAGCGGCACGAGATCCTCCGCACGCGGTACGTCGTCCACGGCGACCCGGTGCAGCTCGTCGACGAGCCCGGCACCGTCGCGCTGGACGTCGTCGACGCGGACGGGCGCCCGGTCGAGGAGGTGCTGGCCGAGGCGACGGCGCACGGCTTCGACCTGGCCCGCGACCACCAGTTCCGGCTCGTCCTGGTGCGGGTCGCCGCCGAGGAGCACGTGCTGCTGGTGCTGACCCACCACATCGCCTGCGACGGCAGGTCGTGGCAGATCATCGGCGCGGAACTGGCCGAGCTCTACCGCGGGGCGCAACTCCCGCGGCCGGTGTGGCAGTACGCCGACCACGCCGCCTGGGAGAGCACCCGCGACCCGGTGCGCGGACTGGGTTTCTGGACCGCGGCGCTGTCCGGGACCACCCCGCTGCACCTGCCGGTCGACCGGCCGCGGCCCGAGGTGCGCGATCCCTCCGGCGCAGTGTGCTCGTTCCGCCTACCGGGTGAGGTGGTCCACTTGGGACAGTCCGTCGGCGCCACCGCGTTCGCCACCTGGTTCGCGCTGTACGCGGCGCTGCTGAGCCGGGTGTCGGGGCAGACCGACGTGGTGGTCGGCACCCCGGTCGACGGACGGGAGCGCGCCGGGGCCGACGCGCTGATCGGGTGCTTCGTCAACACGATGGCGCTGCGGGTGCCCGACGCCGGCGGGACTTTCCTCGCGCTCCTCGACTCGGTGCGCCGGCTGCTGGTCGACGCGTACGAGCACCGGCACACGCCGTTCGACGACGTGGTCGCCGCGCTGGGCGTGAGCCGCGACCCGGCCAGGACACCGGTGTTCGACGTGATGTTCCAGGTGCTCGACGAGGCCGCCCCGGCGTTGCCGCTGCCGGGGGTGTCCGTGCAGGACGTCGAGCTGACCCCGCGGTCGGCGGTGGTCGACCTCAGCCTGTCCCTGCGCCCGAACCCCGAGGGCGGCTGGACCGGCGAGTTCGAGTACGCCACGGCGTTGTTCGAGCCCGCTACGATCACACGGCTGGCCGAGCGGTTCGTGCGGCTGGCAGCGGCGGTGGCCGCGCAGCCGGACGCCGACATCGCCGGTTTCGACCTCCGCACGGACGCCGAGCGGGCCCATCGGACAGCCGACCACCACGACGATCCGCGCACCGTGGTCGAGCTCTTCGCCGAGCACGCGGCGAACCGGCCCGACGCGGTCGCCGTCACGGGTCCCGCGGGCACGATGACGTACCGGGAGCTGGACGAGTGGAGCAACCGGCTCGCCCGTCACCTCGCCGCGCACGGCGTGGTTCCCGGTTCGACGGTCGCCGTCCGAGTGGGACGTACGGAGTGGACGGTCGTGTCCCTGCTGGCCGTGCTCAAGTGCGGCGCGGTCCACCTCCCGCTCAGCGAGGCGGAACCCCGGGACCGGGTCGACGCGCTGGTCGAGGAGACCGCACCGGTCGTCGTGGTGACCACCGGAGAGGTCCGGTTCGCCGTCCCGGTGGTCGATCTCGACCGTGACGCGGCCGCGATCGCCGACCAGTCGCCACAACCTCTGCCCGCACCGCGGGCGGACCTCGCCTACCTGATCTTCACGTCCGGCTCGACCGGCCGTCCCAAGGGCGTGCTGGTCGACCACGGCTCGTTCTCCCACCACTGCCAGGTGATGGCGCGGGCGTACCGGCTCGGGCCGGGGGAGCGGCTGGCCCTGCTGGCCTCGCTGAGCTTCGACGCCTCGATGGACCAGGTGGTGGCGCCACTGGTGAGCGGGGCCGCGGTGGTCGTGCTCGACGCGCGGGCGGTCACCCCGGAACGGATGCTCCAGGCCGTCCACGACCACGGCGTCACCGTCGTGGACGTCACCCCGGTCTACTTCCGCGAACTGCTTCGCGCGGCACGGCCCCGTGATCCCCGGCTCGCCCGGCTCCGGCTGATGAGCGTCGGCGGTGACGTGGTGACCGGCGCCGACGCGTCCGCGTGGCACGCGCTCGGCGTGCCGGCGGAGTTCGGCTGCACGTACGGGCCGACCGAGGCGACCGTCGCCTGCACGTTCCAGATCATGGACGACTACGAGGCCGAACGGGCCGGGGGAGGCGCCCTGCCGCTGGGACGGGCGTTGCCCGGCACCCGGCTGTCGGTGCTCGACCCGGCGATGCGGCCGGTCGTCCCCGGCGCGGTCGGAGAGCTCCACGTCGGGGGCCGCCGGGTCGCCCGGGGCTACCTGAACCGGCCGGACCTGACCGCCGACCGGTTCGTGCCGGACCCGTCCGGTCCGCCGGGAGCACGGCTGTACCGCACCGGCGACCTGGTCCGCACCCGGCCGGACGGCGTCGTCGAGTTCCTCGGCCGCGCCGACCGGCAGGTGAAGATCCGCGGGTTCCGCGTCGAACCGGCCGAGGTCGAGTCGGTCCTGTCCGCGTGCCCCGGAGTGCGGGCGGCGGTCGTGGTCCCCGGCTCCCTGCCCACCGGCGAGGAGTGCCTGCTGGGCTACGTCGTCGCCGACGCGGGAACCGAGGCCGGCGCCGTCCGCGCACAGGTCCGGAAAGGACTACCGCAGCACATGGTGCCCGCCGCGCTGACCGTGGTCGGCGAGATCCCGTTGACACCCAACGGGAAGGTGGACCGTGCGCGGCTGCCACAGCCGGTCTTCACCGACGAACGGGCGGAAACCCGTCCGATGGACCCCACCGAGCAGGAGGTCGCCCGGATCTGGGCCGACGTCCTCGGGGTGACCGGCATCGGGCCCGCGGACGACTTCTTCCGGCTCGGCGGCCACTCCCTGTCGGCGACGCGCGTGTCCATGCGCGCACAAGAGGTGTTCGGGGTCGAGCTCCCGCTGCACCGGTTCTTCACGGCGACCACGGTCGAAGCGCTCGCCGCCGCGATCCGCACCGAGGTGGAAGCGGCCTTCGCCGGACTGTCCGACGCCGAGGTCATGGCACTAGCAACCCAGAACCTGGAGGCCGACCAGCGATGACGACCGACGCACAGCCCACCGGGCGCACTCTCGCCGAACTGCGCAGGGCCTTGCTGGAACGGCAGCTGGCCGGCCGGGCGCCCGCGCAGTCCACTGTGGACGAGATTCCCGCGCTCTCCCGCTCGCGGCCCCTGGCCCTGTCCTTCGCGCAGCAACGGCTCTGGCTGCTGGACCAGCTGCGCCCCGGCCAGGACGAGTACCTGGTGCCGATGGCGATCCGGCTGGACGGCGAGCTCGACGTGAGCGCACTGGCCGATGCGCTCACCGCGGTCGTCGCACGCCACGAGGTCCTGCGCACTCGGTACGTCCTCGACGGGCGCGAGCCGGTCCAGGTGATCGACGAACCCGCACCCGTTCCGCTGCACCGGACCGCGTGCGCCGGGGACGAGCTCCAGCCCGTGATCGCCGGGCTGACGAGGACACCTGTCGACCTGCGCCGCGACCACCCGATCAAGGCCCACCTGGTCGAGCTGGGCCCGGCCAGCCACGTGCTGGTGGTCTGCGTGCACCACATCGCGTTCGACGACTGGTCCACCGGACTGCTGCTGCGCGAGCTGTCCGAGCTGTACTCGGCGGCGGTGGAGTCCCGGCCGCCGTCGCTGCCCGAGGTGCGCACGCAGTACGGCGACTACGCCCGCTGGCAGCGCGACCGGATCCGGGGGAGCGCCGGCCAGGGCCAGCTGGAGCACTGGCGCACCAGGCTGTCGGGCCTGACCGCGCTGGCGTTGTTCACCGACCGGCCCCACCCGCCCGAGTGGCAGCCCGAAGGAGGCTCGGAGGGGTTCGTCATCCCCGCGGTGGTGGCCGACGCGCTGCGGTCGGCGGGCCGGG
The DNA here is from genome assembly GCF_036380075.1 of Lentzea sp. Lineage (NCBI taxonomy): Bacteria > Bacillati > Actinomycetota > Actinomycetes > Pseudonocardiales > Pseudonocardiaceae > Lentzea > Lentzea sp. The sequence goes on from NZ_DASVFL010000228.1 coordinate 21,419, forward strand.
AAGCCGGCGCCACGGCCTTCCACGTCCTGCTCGCCGCGGTGCACACGTTCCTCAGCCGCTACACGGGACAACGGGACATCGCCGTGGGCGTGCCGTCCGCGTCACGGCCCAGGGCCGATCTGGCCGGCACCATCGGCTACTTCGGCAACATGCTGGTCATGCGGGCGGACCTGTCGGCCGACCCGTCGTTCGCCGGCCTGCTCGACCAGGTGCGGGCCACGTCGGTGGAGGCCTACGCCCACCAGGACGTGCCCTTCGACTGGCTGGTCACCGAGCTGCGGACCGACCGGGACCTCTCGCGCAACCCGCTGTTCCAGGTGAGCCTCACCGTGGCCGAGGGCGACGAGGAGGACGTGGCGATGACCGGGCTGACCGGCACGCCCGTGGACGTCGACTGGATCGCGGCCAAGTTCGACCTCTCGTTCGCCGTCACCGTGACCGCCGAGGGCGACTGGACGGGCGACATCGTCTACCCGGCCGCCCTGTTCGACCAGGACACCGTCCACCGGATGGCCCGGCACTTCGAGGCGCTGGTCGCCGCACTCGCCGCCCGGCCGGCCACGCCCGTCTCCCGGCTGGGCTTCACCACCGACCTCGACCGGCGGGACCCCGTCGAGGCGCCGACGATCCCGGTCGGCCACGGGATCCACGAGGCGGTCGCGCGGCAAGCCGCCGAGGCGGGCGAGCGCACCGCGGTGAGCAGCGGTGCTGCCCGACTGTCCTATCAGGAGCTCAACGAGCAGGCCAACCGGCTCGCCCGGCACCTGCGGGAACTCGGCACCGGCCGCGGCGACCTCGTCGGCGTCCGGCTCACCGGCGGTCCACAGTTGGTCGTCGCGCTGCTCGCGGTGCTCAAGGCCGGGGCGGCGTACCTCCCGCTCGACCCGGAACAGCCGCGGGACCGCGTCAACTTCATGACCGGTGACGCGGCGGCCCGGCTCGTCATCACCGAGTCGGCGCTGCCGCAGGAGCTCGACGCGCGGACGGTCGTCCTCGACGACGCCGCGACGCAGGACGTGCTCGACGCGTACGCCGCGGACGACCTCGACGTCGCCGTGAGCCCGGATGATCTGGCGTACGTCATGTACACCTCGGGATCGACCGGTCTGCCCAAGGGCGTCATGGTCACGCACCGCAACGTCCTGCGGCTGTTCGGCGCGCTCGACCTCGAACTGGCGACCGGCCGGGACGACGTGTGGACGGCCTTCCACTCGTACGCCTTCGACTTCTCCGTCTGGGAGATCTGGGGAGCGCTGGTCCACGGCAGCCGGCTCGTCCAGGTGCCGTTCGAGGTCTCCCGTTCGCCGGAGGACTTCCTCCGGCTGCTCGCCGACGAGGGCGTCACCGTGCTCAGCCAGACGCCGTCCGCGTTCACGGGACTCACCCGGGCGCTCGAAGAACGGGGTCAGTACGCCGGACTGGCCGTGCGGGCGGTGGTCTTCGGCGGCGAGGCGCTCGACCCCGGCCTGCTGGAGCCGTGGTTCCGGCTGGCCGGCCCGGACGCGCCGGCCATGATCAACATGTACGGCATCACCGAGACCACGGTGCACACCACGGTCAGGACGCTGACATCGGATGAGTGCCGGGTGCGCACGGGCGTGGGCCGCAGCCCGATCGGCCGCGCCCTGGCCGACGTACGGCTGCACGTGCTGGACGACGCGGGGCAGCTCGCGCCGATCGGCGTGCCCGGTGAGATCCACGTCGGCGGAGCCGGGGTCGCGCGGGGCTACCACGGCCGGCCGGCGCTGACCGCGGAACGGTTCGTGCCGGACCCGTTCGGCACCGAGCCGGGTGCCCGGCTCTACCGGTCGGGGGACCTCGGCAGGCTGACCGCCGACGGTGAGGTCGAGTACCTCGGCCGTGCCGACCAGCAGGTCAAGATCCGCGGCCACCGCATCGAGACCGGGGAGGTCGAGGCGGTACTGGCGAGCCACCCCGCCGTGACCGCGGCGGTCGTCGACGTGGCCTGGTCGGGTCCCGGTGACGGACGCGTCTTCGGTTACGTCGTCACGGCGGGCGACCTCGACGCCGCGGACGTGCTGCGGCACGCGGCGGCGCGGCTGCCCGCGTACATGATGCCCGTCGCGGTCATCGGCATCCCGCGGATCCCGTTGACGGTCAACGGGAAGCTGGACCGGGCGGCGCTGCCCGAACCGCGGGTGGAGTCCGCGGTCGCCTACGTCGCACCGCGTTCGGTGCCGGAGACCACGGCAGCGGCGGTCCTCGCCGAGGTCCTCGACGTCACCCGAGTCGGCGCGCGGGACAACTTCTTCAGCCTCGGCGGTGACTCGATCCTGGCCGTGCGCGCGGTGGGCATGTTGCGCGCACGGGGTTTCGAGGTCACGGTGGCCGACCTGTTCCGGCGCCAGACCGTCGAGGAGATCGCCGGACTGGCGGGCGGGCCGGTCGAGGCGGAGACGCTGGTGCCGCCGTTCGCGTTGATCCCCGACGAGGACCGCGCCGGCCTGCCGGACGGCGTCGTCGACGCGTATCCGCTGGCGGGGGCCCAGGCGGGCATGCTCTACGAGCTGCTGCGCGACGACGACGTCCACCGCTACCACAACGCGACCAGCTACCCCGTGCGCGAGAAGGGCGAGTTCTCCCTCGACGCGCTGCGGCGGGCCGCCGAGCTCGTGACGACGCGCCACGACGTGCTGCGCACCTCGTTCGACCTCGCGACCTTCAGCACGCCCCTGCAACTGGTGCACGCGCGCTGCCCGGTCGAGATCCGGTACACCGACCTGAGGGACGTGCCCGAGCACGAGCACGACAGCCGCCTGTGGCAGGTCGTCGCCGCCGAGCGGGCCGACCTGTTCGACGTCGCCACGGCGCCGTTGTGGCGGCTGCACGTCGTGCTGTCGGCGCCGGACCGCTGGCAGCTGTGCGTGGTGGAGTCCCACCCGATCCTCGACGGCTGGAGCCACAACTCCTTCGTCATGGAGCTCCTGCGGACCTACGAGGCCGTCCGGGACGGCGACGTGCCCGCGCGGTCCACTTCGGACACCCTGCGGTACGCGGACTACATCGCGGTGGAACAGGCCGCGATCCGGTCTCCGCAGGACCGGGCGTTCTGGGCCGAGCGGGTCACCGGGCGGTGGGAACGCCTCACGCTGCCGGAGATCTGGTCGGGGCCCGCCGGGGCGCCGCACTACGAGGTGCGCGTGCCCACCGGGGCGATCGAACCCGGTCTGCGGGAGCTCGCCCGGCTGGCGGGGGTGCCGTACAAGACGGTCCTCTTCGCCGCGTACCTGCGAGTCCTCGGGATCGCCGCCGGCCAGGAGTCGTTCTTCGCCGGACTGGTGACCAACGGCCGGCTGGAACGCCTGCACGGCGACGAAGTCCGGGGCATGTTCATCAACATCGTGCCCTGCCCGGCACCGGCCGCCGCGGACACGTGGGTGCGGTACGTCGGCGACGTCTTCGCCGAGGAGGTCGCCATCCAGGCGCACCGCCACTACCCGCTGGCGACGATGCAGCGCGACTGGGGCGGCGACGTCCCGCTGATCGACACGATCTTCAACTACCTCAACTTCCACGTGCTGGACTCCGACCTCGTCGAGATCGACGACGTCCAGGACGTCAGCCCGAACGAGTTCGCGATCGCGGTGTCCACCGAGCACGACTGCGTCGCGATCACGGCCCGTCCGGAACGGGTCGCGCCGGAGTTCGGCGAGCTGCTCGGCCGGCTGTTCACTCAGGTGCTGACGGCGATGGCCACGGCACCGCACGGCGACCCCCGGCAGTGCCTGCTCGACCCGGCCGACCGGCGGCGCGCCGTGGCCATGTCGGCCAGGCCCGCGGTACCAGCCGACGAGTCGATCGTCGAGATCCTGGATCGGTGGGCGGTCGACCGGGCCGGCGAACCCGCCGTGTGCGAGACCGGGCGCGAGCTGACCTACGGCGAGCTGCGCCGGCGGTCGTGCCAGGTGGCCGCCGGGCTGGTGGCGCGCGGGATCGGGCGGGAGGACGTCGTCGCCATCACCCTGCCGCGGGGCGCGGAGCTGATCGCCACGTTCATCGGCGTCCTGCGGGCGGGCGCCGCGTTCCTGATCCTCGACCCGGCGCAGCCGAAAGCCAGGCGGGACACGCTGCTGCGCGAGTCCGGCGCCGTGGTCCTGATCGGACCGGAGATCGACGCCGACGGGATCGAGGCGGTGGACCCCGCGTGGTTCGACGACTTCACCGACCTCGACGCCCCGGTCGCGGTCGACCCGGAGGCGCTGGTCTACCTGGTCAGCACGTCCGGCTCCACCGGAACACCCAAGAGCGTGATGCTCCACCACCGCGGCCTGACCAACTTCGTCGGCCCGCGCACCGCGCGGCTGGACATCAAGCCCGGCGACCGGGTCGCCCAGGTCGCCCCGGTCGTGTTCGACATGGCGCTGCTGGAGATCTTCCAGGCGCTGGCCCACGGCGGCACCGTCTGCGTTCCCGACCCGGACGTGCTCGCGGTCGGCGACGTGCTGGCCCGCCAGCTCGCCGAGTTCCGGGTGACGCACCTGGTCACCGTCCCGTCGGCGCTGGCGGTGCTCGACCCCGATCAGGTGCCGAGCCTGGAGGTGGTGGCCGTCGGCGGCGAGGAGTTCCCGCCGCAGCTGGCCGGCACGTGGGCGCACCGGGTGCGGTTGTTCAACATCTACGGCCCGACCGAGTGCACGATCTTCACCACGGGCACGGAGATCCTCCCCGGTCTCGACCGCGGCATCACCATCGGCCGGCCGCTCGGCAACGTCACCGGCCACGTCCTGGACGGGATGCTCGACCCGGTGCCGATCGGGGTGCCCGGCGAGCTGTGCCTCGGCGGCCCGGCGGTCGGCCGCGGGTACGCCGCCCGCCCGGACCTGACCGCGGACCGGTTCGTGCCGGATCCGTTCGGGGACGTGCCCGGTGCGCGGCTCTACCGCACGGGCGACCGGGTGGTCCGCCGCCAGGACGGGGACATCGTCTTCCTCGGCCGGTTCGACCAGCAGGTGAAGGTGCGCGGGCACCGGATCGAGCTCGGCGAGATCGAGTCGGTGCTGGAGACCCACCCGCAGGTCCGCCAGGCGGTCGCGGTCGTGCAGGGCGACACCGACCTGCGCCGCATGGTCGTCTTCGCCGCCGCGGCCGACGGCAGCCCGGTCACCGAGGCCGAGCTCGACGACTTCCTGCGCGCCCGGCTGCCGGCCTACCTGCTGCCGGACCGGATCGCCCGGCTCGACGACCTGCCCAGGACCGAGAGCGGCAAGCTCGATCGCAAGGCGTTGGCCGCGATCGAGGTCGCCGAGGACCGCCGGACGCCCCTGGTGCCGCCCCGCAACGCCGTCGAGGCGACCATCGCGGAGGTCTGGCAGCGGGTCCTGGGCGTCGACACGGCGGGCGTGCACGACGACTTCTTCCAGCTCGGCGGGCACTCGCTGCTGGCGGTGCGGCTCGCGTCGCAGCTGGCGAACGCGCTGGGGCACACCGTCTCCAGCGCCGACGTGCTGGGCAAGCGGACGATCGCCGGCATCGCGGAGGCCGTGACCACCGGCGACAGCGAGTCGGCAGAGGGACCGCTGGTCTGGTTCCGGCGGGAGGGCGGCCAACCGCCGCTGCTGTGCGTGCACCCCGGCGGCGGAAGCGCGCACTGGTACGACAAGCTCGCCGACGAGCTGCCCGCCGACCAGCCCGTCGTCGCGTTCCAGTACGAAGGGGCGCAACGGTTCCCGGACGGCCTGACGGCGAACGTGCTCGCCCGCCACTACATCGACTCCCTGGACGTGCCGCTGTCCGAGGTGCGCCTGATGGGCTGGTGCAGCGGCAGCCCGATCGCCTGGGAGATGTCCCGGCTGCTCACCGAGGCCGGGCACCAGGTCACGCTGACCCTGCTCGACCCGGTGGCCCCGGTCTCCGACCTGGACTACCTGCTGCGCGACTTCCAGGAGTGCGAGGACCTGTTCGTGCAGCTGTGCGCGGACGGACCCGACGACCAGGTCCGCGCCCGGGCGCTCGGTCTGCTGATGGGCCTGCTCGCGGCGGAGGTGCCGCAGGACGAGCTGACCGACGAGGAGTGGCTGCTGAGCGTCCGCGGCTGGCACAACCTGCTGAAGGCGATCCTGGGCTACGGCTACCCGTTCCAGGCCCGGTGGCCGGTGAACCTCGTGTTCAGCCAGGAGGTCGCGAGCGGCAACCACGAGGTGGTCCCGAACAGCGACGCGACCACGTACCTCGACTCGTGGAACCCCTTGCTGGCCGACGTGACCCGCACGGAGAACGTCATCCCGCGGGGCCACTACGAGGTCATGGAACCGGAGCACGTCGGCCTGCTGGCCCGGCTGCTGACCGAGCTGTGGGGCACACGTGGGTGAGCGCGCCCTGCGGCACAACCGGGACTTCCGGCTGCTGTGGCTCGGCCAGGCGTTGTCGGCCCTCGGTTCGACGATGTCGTCGGTGGCCCTGCCGCTGCTGGTGCTGCTGATCACCGAGTCACCGGTGAAG
>NZ_DASVFL010000229.1:0-9982 GCF_036380075.1 Lentzea sp.
GAACCTGTTCGCCGAGCCCGAGGTGCCCGTGCGCGACCACTTCGACGTCTACGGCAACTGGCTCGCGCGCTTGGTGCTGCCGCCCGGACTGTCCACAGTGCGCTATTCGGCCTGGGCGGACGTGCCCGATCACGTCGAGGACGTCGACGAGAACGCTCCGGAGAGGTGGCCCGACGACCTCCCCGGCGAAGTGCTGCTGTACACGTTGCCCAGCCGCTACTGCGTGTCCGACGTGCTCGGCGACGAGGCTTGGTCGAGGTTCGGCGCGCATCCACCGGGCTACGGCAGGGTCCGGGCGATCTGCCGGCACGTCCACGAGTCGCTGGAGTTCGGCTACGGCACCTCCACGCCGCTGTCCACCGCGGCCGACGTCAACGCCACGGGCATCGGAGTGTGCCGGGACTTCACGCACCTGGCGATCTCGTTCTGCCGTGCTCTCAACATTCCCGCCCGCTACGTGTTCGGCTACCTCCCCGACCTGGACGTGCCGCCGGACGGCGCGCCGATGGACTTCGCGGCGTGGATGGAGGTCTGGCTAGGAGACCGCTGGTGGACCTTCGACCCGCGCAACGGCGTGCCCCGCAAGGGCAGGGTCGTGATCGGCAGAGGCAGGGACGCCGCGGACGTCCCCATGGTCACCACCTTCGGAGGACCCGTGCTGGAGTCGATGGTCGTCCACGCAGAGGAGGACAAGGCTCCCGCTTGGCGCTGAGAACGCCCACGCCTGACGACCTGTGCGGGGGAGGGGAATCGAGTTCGGTGTGAAGAGCAAGTCCACTGAGGACTGTCACAGTGCGGTTCGGGTCATGGTCGCGTGCGCCAGTCCGGCGGGTTCAGCGCGGGGACGGTGGTGGCGGGGTCGGTGGCGAGAGGTCGCCACCCACCGGGGAACTGGCTGTCGGACATCGCGTCCGGCCTCCGCGTCATCCGCAGGCCGCGTGGCGTCGTCAGGTCGATGCCGGTGCTGATCGGGTCTGAGATCATCCTGGTGCTCCCGCCTCCGTCCGGACCAGCCGGGCGGGGTTGCTGACCCTCCGGAGGGGGCACCGGGTTCGGTCGCCGATGCGTGATGTCCCCTCGGACTTCCACTCTACGCCGATGACGGGTCCTCGCCGGTCGCATCGGGGTGACGGACTGGCGTGAGAGGGAAGGTCGGTGCGCTGTCGAGCGGCCGCGGCGGCGTCGCGCCGGGCAGACGGCGGGCGAAGCCGGGTAGGGTGGAGTCACCGAAGGCATGTCGCGCAGCAGCGGTCGAGCTGGTGCCGCCTCGGGCGCATCACGTAGCCCGGCATTCACCTCTTCTCCCACGCTCATCGGAGTCTTGCATGCCCACGTCCCTACCTCTGATCATCGACGTCGACGACCAGCCCGACACGACCGGCGGTTGCGCCGTCTGCCCCCACCCCCGGGCCGGGCATGACGCGCTCAGCGTGCGGTACTGCACCGCCACCGCGGTGTCCGCGCTACCGCGCGGCTGCATCTGCCCATGACCGCCCGCTTGCGGCCAAACGGCATCCACCGTGCAGGGGAGACGACGAAGTACTTCGGCATCGAACTGCAGGTCTTCCGCCCACGCCGAACCGATCTCGACTCCCGGTGGCGCCCGCCAGGCGCCGAATGTCATCCAGTCACGACCCCTGGTGCGCCTGGAACCCCGGTGCTCGCTCGACCGCCACGAGGAATTCCGACCACGGAGGCATCATGGCCACGGCCACCTGCTCACCGAGCGCGCCGCCGCAGGAGTGTCGACCTGTCCCGCGAGCTGCTGTCCGGAGCAGGCTTCGGACGCTGATCGCGGTGTCGTCGGCATCACCACCGACAGCGTGCGCGAGGTCAGCAAGGTCTTGTGGCCGGCGTGCGACTGCACGGACGGCGTGAACGTCTCGCTCGTCTTCTCCCTCGACCGGTACCGGGAGGTGGTCGACGCCTGTCGCACCGGTTCGGAGGCGGCTCGCCTCCACGGGCTCGACTTGGCCGGCATCCACTCGGGCGCCTCGTTCTGCTTGCCTCGTCCACGAGGTCCAAGTGGCGTACCTGGCCACGTGACGCCGCCGCGGCCTGGCCGCGCCGGGAGCGCGGTCGCTGTGGGTATCCACCGGGTTGAAGAACCCCGCCTGCCCGGACACGACGTACGTGTCGAGCTGGTCCGTCGACACCATGCTGGAACCGACGCTCGAGGCGCGCGCCGAACATGGCACCGTGATCCCCTCGTGCTCGAAGAGGTCCACGGTCCGGCCCAGGACGTGCGCAGTGAGATGGCGCGGCTCGGGATCGGCCACCGCGAGGTCACCGAAGAACCGGTTACCGTCTGCGGCGAGTTCGGCCGCCACCTGTCCGAGGAGATGCCGGCAAAACGTTGACGTGGCGGGTCGCGGCCGCGCGGGTAGACGTCGTGCTCGCTGATCGTGCCGCCGCGGTTCCGGGTGATGTGGTCCACCGCGTGCGCGATCGCCGTCCCACGGCCGTCGGCGGACGCCTCCTCCCTGGTGAGGTGCGTACTGGAGGCCTGGTCGTTGCCCTCCTGTCGGGTCGTCCGGTCGAGCACCCGCGCCCGTGCCCGGCACACCACTCATCCTCCGGTCGGCGACTCCGGCCACGCGGCCTGGGCCTGTGCGGCGGTGGCGTAGGTGGTGAAGAAGGTGTCCAGCCCGATGAGCACGAGGGTGCGGGCGAGGTGCCGGGGCACACCGGCGAGCACCAGGCCGGCCTCCGCCGAGCGCGCGATGTTGCGGGCGGCGATCAGCACGGAGATGCCGCTGGAGTCGCAGAACAGCAGTCCGGTCAGGTCGAGCACGACCTGCTGGCCCGGCCGCGGCGAGAGCGCCTCGACGGCCCGGAGTGCGCTCGGAGCCGAGGCGGAGTCGAGCTCTCCGGCGAACTCGAGCACCGGACCCGCTTCCAGGTCGAGCGTGACGACGGTGAACGAGGTCATGGTCTCTTCTCTCCAGGCAGGCGCACGCTGAGTGCAAGGAGCGCGGTGTCGTCGTCGACACCGTCGCCGAAGCTGTCGAGCAACAGGGACACCGCGGCCACGGTCTCGGTCGCGCTGCCGACGTCGAGGGTGTCAGCCCAGTCGAGCAGCTCCTCCTCGTCGTAGCGGACGCGGCCGTGCGGGCCTCGGTGAGTCCGTCGGAGTGGAGCAGGAGTGTGTCACCGGGCCGCAGGTGTAGCGCGACCTCGACGAAGCGGGCGTCCGGTAGCGCGCCGATCAGCTGACCGCCCCTGGTGTCGAGGAGCTCGGCAGTACCGCGGTGGCGGATCACCAGTGCCGGTGGGTGCCCGCCACTCGCGAGGGTGACCTTGGCGCCGTCCTCCGCCGGTTCGAGCAAGCCGTGGATGGCGGTGCAGAACGGCGGCGCCGCGCCGTGCTGATCCTTGAGCAGCGCCGTGCCGAGGCGTTCCAGCACGGAGGCGGGACCGGGCTCCTGCACGGCGGCGGCGCGCAGCGTGTAGCGGGTCAGCGACGTGACCACGGCGACTTCCGCGCCCTTTCCGGACACATCACCGAGGAAGAACGCCCACGTGTCGCCGGTGAGGGAGAAGAGGTCGTAGAAGTCGCCGCCGACCTCGTCCGCCGAGGCGGGGTGGTGGTAGGCCGCGATGTCGATACCGGGCACGTCCGGCAACGAGGGCGGCAACAGCGTGCGTTGCAAGGTGGAGGCCAGCAGCTGCACCCGGTCGCGTTCCCGCTCCGCCTCCTGGCGTGCGCGCAGCAGCTCGTGCTCGTAGGCGCGCCGGTCACCGGCGTCGAAGACGGTGCTGCGGATCAACTGAGCCGTGCCGTCCGCGCTCGTCCTGACGGTCGAGCCGACCAGCACGGCCATTCGCGTGCCGTCCGCGCGCACCAGTTCGAGCGCGATGCCGTCGGTCTCGCCGCGCAGGCGCAGCATCGGCGCGAAGCACGCCTCGTGGTGCATCCGGTCGCCGGCGGGGAGCAGGTCGGTGAACCGCCGCCACCCGAGCAGGTCCGCGTGTTCGTGTCCCAGCCATCTCAGGAGCGTGCCGTTGATCTTGGCGATCGTGCCGTCCATCAGCGTGGACAGGTAACCGCACGGTGCGTGCTCGTACAGTTTCTCGGCGCTGTCCTTGAGCAGCGCCGAGAAGGCAGTCTGCCTCCCGGACTCCTCGCCGCTTCCCGCGGATCGGGTCACCGTGCGCCCGCGAACACCAGCGCGATCGCCGGGTCCGTGCGGCAGAACGCGGTGACGACCTCGGGCCGGCACCGCTGCGACAGGTCCGGCACGTCCAGCTCCCACAGGTTCCGGTCACCGCCGAACCCGTGGGTGAGCAGCACCAGCGGAGCGTTGTCGCGGCCCGTCACGTTCACGTCGTTCCTGCACCGCGTGTTCATCTGCGCATCCTGTCACTCGGGTGTGAGGGCGGCTGTTCGGTGCTGCCCGGTGCCGCTGCCGCTCGGCGTCCGGTAACGGGGCGAGAGCCGCGTCGGCCGACTGCACCGCGCCGACCGCGTTCGTCCGCATCCCGCAGGCGAAGCGGATGCGCCGGATGTCCGTCCGGCGGTCGGCGGCCCGGTGTCGGTGAGGTGGTGCCGCCGGGTCCGGGGCGGCTCACCGGGCTCAGTGGTTGTACGTGGCCTCGAGCGTGGAGCGGCGGGTGGTGACGTCACCGGGATCGTCGCCGAAGACGATCAGGTGGAGCGTGGTCTGCCTGACCGGGTTGTCGGTGCGGCGGGTGTCGTGGCCGCCGGTGACCAGCAGTCCACCTCGTTGCAGGGCGGGCCGCAGCGCGGCCAGCAGCGCCGCGATCGGTGCTGTCGTGGTGAGCTTCGTGGACTCCGCGGGCCGGTCGAGGGCGTCGGGGCGGACGGTGCGCAGCGCCAGCAGCGGGATGGAGCCGCCGGTGATGCGGAAGTTGAGGTCGAGCAGGACGAGCTTGCCGTCGTAGGTCTGGGCGCAGTCGAGGCTGCACATGCCGCGGTAGCCGACGTCGGCGGCGCGCTGGACGACCGCCAGGCATTCGGTGAGCAGTTCGGCAGGGAGGGGGACGATGAGCCCGAAGCGGCCGCCGGTGTAGACGCCGTGGGCGTCGACGCGCTGGTCGGTGACGGCGAGCAGGCGGGCATGCCCGTCGGCAGCGACGTAGAGCTGGACGCCCCAGTTGCGGTCGATGTTCAGGTACTCCTCGACGACGACCTCGTGGAGGACATCGGTGAACGCCGGCAAAGTCACGACGTCTCCCGCGCGGTGCAGGTAGACGTCGAGACTGGCGCCGTGGGCGGCATTGGTGGCGGCTTTGAGGACCCAGGACTTCTCGGTGGGGGCGGCCTCGGCGAGTTCGCCGACCGTCAAGATCTGGCGGCGGGCTTGGAACCGCGGGTCCACGAAGGTGCTGATGCTGGCCTTGTTGTTGAGATAACCGACGAGTTCGGCGCTCTTCACCGAACGTTCGTCGGGGCTCACGTCGGGGGGCTGCGGGTATTCCATGGACAGGCGCAGGCCGTCGCTGAGGGCTTCGCTGACGCGAGTGGCGAACTCGGCTTCTGTGCGGAACTCCCGTGCATCGGTGCCCACGGGCAGACCACCATCGCGGAGGATGGCGATCAGGTTGGGTTCGGTGCCACCGGCACTGCTGATGACGGGAGTGCCGGCGGCGACGGCGAGGGGACGGGCGGACAGGACGTCGCGGATGTTCCGGTGCCGGCTCGACGGCACCGCCGGCTCCTGGGCGGGGCGGGCGCAGACGGCGACGTCGGGGCCGTAGATGTCGGTGAGGGTGCGCGGAGCGGCTGTGGCGGGTGTGAATGCCGGAGCGGTGATGGGGTCTCCCTTGTGGGGGTGGTGCTGAGCCCGGTGAAGGGCGTGGAGTGGGGTGAACCTTCCGCGAGCGTCGAACCGCCACTGGAACCAGGCGGCGTGCGCTCTCAGGCGAAGCGGCGCCTGTCGGCGTGAACCCGAGGCAACGTGAACCTCAACTGTCTCACGTCCCGCGGCTTTTGGGTGCGTCTGCGACGAACGCTGTTGAAGTTGCGGTGGTCCGGCGTACCCGCGCCGTGGCCGCAACACCGTTGCCAGACGCTTCGGGAGGCCGGCCTCCGTCCCGGAGCTCGGCCCGTGATGGCGGCCCGGTGAGGCACTCCGGCGGCAGCCGAGGTGACGAACAGGGCCGAATCTCGCTGCCTCAGGGGAAATCCTGGTCCGGCTGTGTCCTCGTCGTGATCGACATGACGACGGCGAAGTGTTCGCTCGCGGAGCTGCTCTTGATGGTCGACCGGCGCCCCGGCCCGAGTCCACAGCAGACGAGGATCGCGGACTTCCGCGGCACACGGCACGCCACGGCAGGTGTTGCCGGCCTTTGAAGTGCCACGCGGTCACGACGCCCGTCAGGGAGTCGGCCGGCTTCATCAGCACGCCACCGTGCACAGTGCCGATGAGGTCGGTGTCGTGGTCGTACGTGATCCGCGACCACGTCAGCCGGGAGGCCGTCGCAAACCCCGACCCGACACCGGTCCACCACCGCGACGGGCTCGACACCGCCCATCCCGTCGCGGCCGGAACGCTGCGGCTCAACGGGTTGTGGTCGCCACGTCAGACCGTGCGCGCCGAGCGCCGTGATCGTTTGGGTACCGGTCCAACCCGGCGACACGCCCACTAGATGTAGGTGTCGATCACTCGACCGCGCCCATGTATTGTGCCGCAGAGCTGGTTCGGCCGATCATCCAGATCGGTCGTCGCAAGAGGGAACCCGGTGTGAGTCCGGGACTGCCCCGCAGCGGTGAACGGGAACGAAAGCCGTCAGAAGCACTGGACGAGGTTCGTCTGGGAAGCGACGGCCGGTAGGAGCCGACTGAGTTGGTCTCAGCTCGGCAGTGCCCGTGAGTCCGAAGACCTGCCAGCGCCCCGCACGCGCGTTCGCGTGCGGGTGTCCGAGGCCCCGAGGGAGGGCGGGAGGACGTGGCGGTCGCGCGCGCCCGTCTACTCCTCGCTGCTCTCGTGGCCACCCCGAGCTCGCGAGGAGAGAGCTGTGACGGCGGTCGACACGGTCACCACCACTATGCGCGTCAAGAAACGCAACGGTTCACTCGAACCGGTTGACCTCAACAAGATCGTGCGCGCGGTGGAGCGCTGCACGGTCGGTCTGCACGACGTCGACCCGCTGCGGGTCGCGACCAAGACGATCAGCGGCCTGTACGACGGCGCGACGACCGAGGAACTGGACAAGCTCTCGATCCAGACCGCGGCCGCGCTGGTGGCCGAGGAGCCCGAGTACTCCAAGCTCGCGGCCGGCCTGCTGGCGGCGTTCATCGAGAAGGAAGTGCGCCGCCAGGGCGTGCAGTCCTTCAGCCAGAGCGTCGCGCTCGGCCACACGGAGGGCCTGATCGGCGACGCGACCGCGAAGTTCGTGGCCGCCAACGCCCGCAAGCTCGACGACGCGATCGACCTCGACGGCGACCGCCGGTTCGAGTACTTCGGCCTGCGCACCGTCTACGACCGCTACCTGCTGCGCCACCCGTCCAGGCGGTCGGTGATCGAGCAGCCGCAGTACTGGCTGCTGCGCGTGGCGTGCGGTCTCTCGCACACCGCGTCCGAGGCAATCGACTTCTACCGGCTGATGTCGTCGCTGGCGTACCTGCCCAGCTCGCCGACGCTGTTCAACTCCGGCACGGTGCACACGCAGATGTCCTCGTGCTACCTGCTCGACTCGCCGCGCGACGAGCTGGAGTCGATCTACGACCGGTACAAGCAGATCGCCCGGCTGTCGAAGTTCGCCGGCGGCATCGGCGTGCAGTGGTCCCGGGTCCGGTCACGCGGCGCGTTGATCCGCGGCACGAACGGCCACTCCAACGGCATCGTGCCGTGGCTGCGCACACTCGACGCGTCGGTCTCCGCGGTCAACCAGGGAGGGCGCCGCAAGGGCGCCGCGTGCGTGTACCTGGAGACGTGGCACCCGGACGTCGAGGAGTTCCTGGAGCTGCGCGACAACACCGGTGAGGACGCCCGCCGCACGCACAACCTCAACCTGGCCAACTGGATCCCGGACGAGTTCATGCGCCGCGTCGAGGCCGACGGCGAGTGGTCGTTGTTCGACCCCGACGAGGTGCCCGAACTGGTCGACCTGTGGGGCGACGAGTTCGACCGCGCCTACCGCGGCGCCGAGGAGGCCGGCCGCGCGGTGCGCACGGTCAAGGCCCGTGACCTTTATGGACGGATGATCCGCACGCTCGCCCAGACCGGCAACGGTTGGATGACGTTCAAGGACACCGCGAACCGCACGTGCAACCAGACCGCCGAGCCCGGCAACGTGGTGCACCTGTCGAACCTGTGCACGGAGATCCTGGAGGTCACCAGCGACGAGGAGACCGCGGTCTGCAACCTCGGCTCGGTCAACCTCGGCGCTCACATCGACGACACCGCGGGGACGATCGACTGGGAGCGGCTGCGTTCCACGGTCCGCACCGCCGTCGTGTTCCTCGACCGCGTGATCGACATCAACTACTACCCGACCGAGCAGGCGGCGCGCTCCAACCCGCGCTGGCGCCCGGTGGGGCTCGGTGTCATGGGCCTGCAGGACGTGTTCTTCAAGCTGCGCCTGCCCTTCGACTCGCCGAAGGCCCGTGAGCTGTCGACGCGCATCGCCGAGGAGATCTACCTGACGGCCCTGGAGTCGTCGGCCGAGCTCGCCTCGTCCGCGGGCGCGCACCCGGCGTTCGCGGAAACCCGTGCCGCCAAGGGAGATCTGCAACCCGACCTGTGGGGCGTCACGCCCACGCAGACCGAGCGGTGGAGCGCCTTGCGCGAGCGGGTGAGCGAGCACGGCCTGCGCAACTCGCTGCTGATCGCCATCGCCCCGACCGCGACGATCGCCTCGATCGCCGGCTGCTTCGAGTGCATCGAGCCGCAGGTGTCGAACACGTTCAAGCGCGAGACGCTGTCCGGCGAGTTCCTGCAGATCAACGGTTACCTGGTGCGCGAGCTCAAGTCCCGCGGCCTGTGGACGGACGCGATCCGCAACCGGCTCAAGCAGGACGACGGGTCCGCGCAGGGTCTGGTCGAACTGCCTGAGGAAGTCCGCTCGTTGTTCCGCACGGCGTGGGAGCTGCCGCAGAAGGCGCTGATCGAACTGGCCGCCGCCCGCGGCCCGTACGTCGACCAGAGCCAGTCGCTGAACCTGTTCGTCGCCTCGCCGACGATCGGCAAGCTCTCCTCGATGTACCTCTACGCCTGGAAAGCCGGGCTCAAGACCACGTACTACCTGCGCTCCCGCCCGGCGACGCGCATCCAGCAGGCGACCGTGGCGGTCCCGACGGCGACGTCGGACGAAGCCATCGCCTGTTCTCTCGAAAACCCCGAAGCTTGTGAGGCCTGCCAGTGACCACGCTGTCCACCACCTCCCGCAAGAACGCCCTGCTCGACCCCGGCATGGACCTCACCCTGCGGCCCATGCGCTACCCGCTGTTCTACGAACGCTTCCGCGACGCCATCAAGAACACCTGGACCGTCGAGGAGGTCGACCTCCACTCCGACCTCGCCGACCTGAACAAGCTGTCGGAGGCCGAGCGGCACCTGGTCAACCGGCTCGTGGCGTTCTTCGCCACCGGCGACACCATCGTCGCGAACAACCTCGTGCTCAACCTCTACGAGCACGTGAACGCGCCGGAGGCCCGGCTCTACCTGTCGCGGCAGCTGTTCGAGGAGGCCGTGCACGTCCAGTTCTACCTGACGCTGCTCGACACCTACCTGCCTGACGAGAACGACCGAGCCGAGGCGTTCGCCGCCGTCGAGACGATCCCGTCGATCCGCGCCAAGGCCGAGTTCTGCTACAAGTGGATCGACTCGATCTCGGACCTGAAGCAGCTGCAGTCCCGTGAGGACCGCCGGTCGTTCCTGCTCAACCTGATCTGCTTCGCGGCGTGCATCGAGGGCCTGTTCTTCTACGGCGCCTTCGCCTACGTCTACTTCCTGCGCTCGCGCGGGTTGCTGAACGGCCTCGCCTCGGGCACCAACTGGGTGTTCCGCGACGAGTC
>NZ_DASVFL010000230.1:0-7274 GCF_036380075.1 Lentzea sp.
ATCATCGCGCAGCAACGGCATCGCCTCGTCGTAACCGCCGAGCGCGTGCCACACCTCACGTTTGATCAACGAACCGGCCGACGAAACGGCCAGCACCTCGGTGCTTTGCTGGAACGACGCGGAGTGCTCCGCCGACGAAAGGCCGGTCTGTCGATGTCCTGAAGAATCCGTCGACAGTCCCGCTTCGACGACCAGCCGGGAATCCACCCAGTCGAGGCACAGCGGGCCGAGCACGGCAGCCGACGGCGACACCTCGGCCGCGGTCAGCAACGAGGCCAGGCAGTCGGGTTCGGGTGCGCTGTCGTCGTGCAGCAGCCACAGCCACCTGCCCGGATCGCCCCACCGGTCGACGGCGTGTTCCACGGCGACGCGCACGGCGGCGCCGAAACCCGTGCCCCGCGGCAGGGTCAGCACACCGTCCAGCAGGTCACCGGCTTCCGCCAGCAACGCCTTCTTCAGCACCGCTGACGTGCGATCTGTCGATCCCGTGTCGACCGCGATCACGTGCCGGGGACGGATTCGCTGGCGCCGCAAAGCGGACAGCGCCGTGCTGAGCCACTGGTCGCCGTCGTGGCAGACCAGGACGCACAGCACCGGCGCTGTCCGGAGCCTCGGGTGAGGACTTGTCACGTCCTCAAGTTAAGGCACGAAGATCACGCTTCAGACGGCTCTCTTCTTGAGCTTGCGGCGTTCCCTCTCCGAGAGACCGCCCCAGATGCCGAAGCGTTCGTCGTGCTGGAGCGCGTACTCCAGGCACTCCGACCGAACCTCGCAGCCCAGGCAGATGCGCTTGGCCTCCCTGGTCGACCCTCCCTTTTCGGGGAAGAACGCCTCAGGATCGGTCTGCGCGCAAAGCGCTCGCTCCTGCCAGTCCTGCTCGTCGGCAGGGTCGAACAGGTACGACAGCTCGCCCTGCGCGACCGGCTGCGTGACGTGATCTTCTTCGAGCTCTTCGAATTCCTGCATTTCGTCCGCCTCCTCGCCTTCCGCTCTCCCCGGTTGGCGGACGCCAGACGCCGTTCCCACAACGACGAATGACACCGATGTGATTACACCTGCGTCACAGCAGGGGGTCAAGTGGAGTCCACACGTCGGGGGATATTCCCGCGGATGGCCGCAAAAAACTTGACGTGCTGCACAGACGGTGATTCGACCGCCGCGACCCCTCCCCGAACGGCCCACCACGCCGGCCGACACGCCACACTGGTGGGGTGACGCGCTCAGCGGTTCGCCCCAGCCCTCTGTTCCTCGGCCTGCTCGCGGCGACCGCCGCCGGAGCGGCCCTCACCCTGCTCGAAGGTGACGTCGCGATCATCTCGGGCACCATCCTCTTCGTACTCGCCGGGTGGGCGGTGACGCTGTGCCTGCACGAGTTCGGGCACGCCGCCGTCGCGTACAAGGGCGGCGATTTCTCCGTACGCGACAAGGGTTATCTCACGCTCGACATCCGCCGTTACACCGACCCCGTGCTGAGCATCGTGCTGCCGCTGGTGCTGCTGGTGTTCGGCGGAATCCCCCTCCCCGGCGGCGCGGTGTGGATCAACCACCACACCCTGCGGTCGAAGAAGGTCGAGTCGCTGGTCTCCCTCGCGGGACCGTTCGCGAACCTCGTGATCGGCGTCCTGCTGGCGTTGGTCGTGACGTTGTTCTCACCGCCGCTCGCGCTCGCCGCCGCCATTTCGTACCTGGCTTTGTTGCAGGTGATCGCGTTCGTGCTGAACATCCTGCCGATCCCCGGTCTCGACGGCTGGGGCGCCATCGAGCCCTTCCTGTCGTACAAGGCGCGCCAGTTCGGCGCCAAGGCCCGGCCGTGGGCGCCGTTCGTCCTGTTCGCCCTGCTGATCGGCTTCGCCGAGGTCAACCTGCTGTTCTTCCAGGCGGCCGGCGCGGTCTTCGAGGCCATCGGCGGTGACGTCGGCTACGCGGGTTCCGGCGCGGCGGCGTTCATGTTCTGGCGCTACCTGTAGGCGTCCTGAGGTCTGCCGGGGCGCTGTGGAAGCATGGGACGGCGTGAAGGTCGTAGCACTGGTCGGCGGGGTCGGCGGAGCTCGGTTCCTGCAGGGACTCAAGACTCTGGGAGCGGACGTCACCGCGGTGGTCAACACCGGCGATGACGTGTGGATGCACGGGCTGCGCATCACGCCCGACCTCGACACCTGCATGTACACGCTGGGCGGCGGGATCGACACCGAACGCGGCTGGGGCCGCGCCGGCGAGTCGTGGACCGTCAAGGAGGAGCTGGCGGCGTACGGGGCCGAACCGACGTGGTTCGGGCTCGGCGACCGCGATCTCGCCACGCACCTCGTCCGCACCCGCATGCTGCGCGCCGGTTATCCGCTGTCGGCCGTCACCGAGGCGCTGTGCGACAGGTGGCAGCCGGGCGTGCGGCTGCTGCCGATGTCCGACGACCGCGTGGAGACCCACGTCGTCGTCGAGCTCGACGGTGAGACGAAGGCCATCCACTTCCAGGAGTGGTGGGTGAAGCACCGGGCCGCGCTGCCCGCGAAGTCGTTCGCGTTCGTCGGCGCCGAGACCGCCACCGCCGGACCGGGTGTGCTGGACGCGATCGGCGAGGCCGACGCCGTGGTCCTGGCCCCGTCCAACCCCGTGGTGAGCATCGGCACGATCCTCAACGTGCCCGGCGTGCGCGACGCGTTGCGCAAGACCGACGCCGGCGTGGTGGGCCTCTCGCCGATCATCGGCGGCAAACCGTTGCGGGGCATGGCCGACGCCTGCCTCGACGCGATCGGCGTGGAGACCTCGGCCGAGGCGGTCGGGCGGCACTACGGCTCCCGCAAGTGCTCGGAGGACGGCATCCTGGACGCGTGGCTGGTGCACACCGGCGACCGCGCCGACGTGCCCGGTGTCGCGGTCCGCGCGGTCCCGCTGCTGATGTCCGATGTGGACACGACGGCGCAGATGGCCCGCGCCGCGCTGGAGCTCGCCGGGGTCGACGTTGACTGACCACGCCGCGGCGGCGCTGGAGCTGCTGCCGGTCACCGGGCTCCCGGAGTTCCGCCCCGGCGACGACCTGGCGGGCGCGATCGCGCAGGCGGCGCCCTGGTTGCGCGACGGCGACGTGCTCGTCGTCACGTCCAAGATCATGTCCAAAGTAGAGGGACGGCTGGTCCGCGTCCCGGCCGACCCCGCCGAGCGCGACCGGGTCCGGCGCGAGCACGTCGACGCGGAGTCGGTCCGCGTGCTCGCCCGCAAGATGCGGACGCTGATCACCGAGAACAAGCTCGGCATCGTGCAGGCGGCGTCCGGAGTGGACGCTTCGAACGTGGCGGGCGACGAGATCGCGTTGCTGCCCGTCGACCCGGACGGTTCCGCGGCGGCGTTGCGCGGGGCGCTGAAGAGCCTGCTCGGCGTCGAGGTCGCCGTCGTCGTCACGGACACGATGGGCCGCGCGTGGCGGGTCGGCCAGACCGACGCCGCGATCGGCTCGTCCGGCCTGCGCGTGCTGCACGACTACGCGGGCTCGGTCGACCGGCACGGCAACCAGCTCGCCGTGACGCTGGTCGCGGTCGCCGACGAGATCGCGGCGGCGGCGGACCTGGTGAAGGGCAAGCTCGGCTCGGTGCCGGTAGCGGTGCTGCGCGGGTTCGAGGCGGTCGACGACGGCTCCACGGCCCGCGACCTCGTCCGGGCGACCGACGAGGACCTGTTCCGCCTCGGCACGGAGGAGGCGCTGGCCCAGGGCCGCGCCGAGGCCGTGCTGATGCGGAAGTCCGTGCGGTTCTACTCCGACGAACCCGTGGACGTCGCGGCGATCAAGCGCGCCGTGGGTGCGGCTCTGACCGCGCCCGCGCCGCACCACACGAAGCCGCTGCGGTTCGTCCTGGTGCGGGAGAAGCGGGCAGAGCTGCTGACCGCCATGCGCGAGCAGTGGGAGCGGGACCTGCGCGCCGACGGGTTCACCGACGAGCAGGTCGCGCGCCGGGTCCGCCGGGGCGACCTGCTGGTGGAGGCACCGGAGGTCGTGGTGCCGTTCCTGGTCCGCGACGGCGCCCACACCTACCCGGACGACCGCCGCGCCGAGGCGGAGAAGACGATGTTCACGGTCGCCGGTGGCGCCGCCGTGCAGGGCCTGCTGGTGGCGCTGGCCGCCGAGGGCCTCGGCTCGTGCTGGGTGTCGTCGACGATCTTCTGCGCGGACGTGGTGCGGTCCGTGCTGGGTGTTCCCGGCGACTGGGAACCGTTGGGCGCGGTAGCGGTCGGCCACCCGGTCGAGCCGCTCGTCCCGCGCGAGCCGCTGGAAGGGCTGATCGAGCTGTGACACTGCACGACGACGCGGTCTCCACCCTGAGCCGCTTCACCGGCCAGGACGCGCTGAAGGAGGCCTACCTCGGCTTCCTGGCGGCCCGCGAGGACGCCTGTCAGCGCTCCTGCGAACCCGGCCACATCACGGCCTCCGCGCTGGTCCTGGACGCCACGGCGGAGCACGCGTTGCTGACGCTGCACCCGCGCGTGGGCCGGTGGCTCCAGCTGGGCGGCCACTGCGAGCCGGAGGACGTCTCGCTGTCCGCGGCGGCGCTGCGCGAGGCGACCGAGGAGTCCGGCATGCGCGGCCTGCGGATCGAGCCGACGCCGATCCACCTCGACGTGCACCCGATCACGTGCTCGCTGGGCAAGCCGACGCGGCACTTCGACGTGCGGTTCCTGGTGCGCGCACCCGTTGGCGCGCAACCGGTCCGTTCGGCGGAGTCGGTCGACCTGCAGTGGTGGCCGCTGGACCAGCTGCCGGACAACGTGGACGACCTGCACCCGTTGATCGAGAGCGCTCTCGCCCGGCTGCGCTAGAACGTGCGGTAGTCGCGCGGCGAGAACCTCGGTGCTCGCCGCGGCCGCCGCAGACCTGCCGCCAGCAGGTACATGACTGCGCGGTGCCGTTGCGGCTGGTAGGGCTCCAGCAGCCCCATCATCGCGTCGTCGTCGCCCGGCGTGCCGGTCAACGCCCACGTGACGTTCTTGGCGACGTGGTAGTCGCCGACGCTCACGGCGTCCGGGTCTCCCCACGCCCGTTGCGCCACCTCGGCGGACGTCCACACGCCGATGCCGGGCACCTTCTCCAGCAGCTCGCGGCTGCGCGTCTCCGCGGCCTTCTCCAGCCGGTGTGCCACCTGGGCCGCGTTGACCAGCGTCCTCCTGCGCGCCCCGTCGAGCCCGCACTGGTGCCACTCCCAGTCCCGCAGGGCCAGCAACCGCTGCGGCGTCGGCGGGACCTTGAGCGGCTTGGGTCCCGGCGCCGGTTCGCCGAACCTGCGGCCCAGCTCGCGCCACGTGCGAAACGCTTCGAGGCCCGTGACCTTCTGCTCCAGGATCGACGCGAACAGCAGGTCCCACACCCGGTTCGTCGCCCCGAGCCGCAGCCCCGGCCGCTGCCGGCGCGACTCGGCGACGACCCGGTGGTGCGCGACGAACTCGTCCACCGTGTCGTCGGCGCCGAGCAGGGCGGGCAGGCCGTCGAGCAACCACAGCCCGCCCTCACCCCACGCCTGCGCCTCGACGACGTCCGTGCGCCGGATGTGGATCGTGCCGGGCCCGCACGGCGTGTTCGCCGCGAACCAGATCCCGCCCTCCGCGCTGAAGGACGGGTCGCCGGGCCCGCGGCGCAACGGCAGGAGCACCGCTCCCAGGTCGAGTGGGAACGGTGGTGTCCAGGTCCTGCTAGGCATCCGTCGAGAAGCGCACGCCGGCCTCGGGCAACACGACCCCAGGCCAGACCCGCGCTCCGCCGATCAGCTCACACCGGGCACCGATCACGGCCGAGTCGCCCACCACCGCGTCCCGCAGCACCGCACCGGCCTGCACCAACGCGCCGGCACCGACGATCGACCGCTCGACGACGGCGTTCTCGCCGACGACCGCACCGTCGAACAGGATCGCGCCGTCGAGCACCGCGCCCTCCGCGACCGTGCAGTTCGCACCGACCGTGCTGCCGCCCTTGACCGTCGCACCCTCGTGGACGTTGGACCCCTCCAGCACGAGGAAGTCACCGGCCTGCGCCACCGCGGCCGACGGCGCCACACCGCGCACGAGGTCCGCGGACCCCTGCACGAACGCCTCGGGCTTGCCGAGGTCGAGCCAGTACGTGGCGTCCACGTGCCCCTGGAGCCGCTTGCCCGCCTCGAGCAGCCCGGGGAACGTCTCGCGCTCCACCGACACCGGCCGCCCGGCGGGAATCGCGTCGATCACCTCACGCCGGAACACGTAGCAACCGGCGTTGATCTGGTCCGTCGGCGGGTTCTCGGTCTTCTCGAGGAACGCCTGGACGCGCCCCTCCCCGTCCGTCGGCACGCACCCGAACGCCCGCGGGTCCGCGACCTTGACCAGGTGCAACGTCACGTCCGCCGAGTGCTCGCGGTGCGTGTCCACGATCCCCGTCAGGTCCACACCCGACAGGATGTCGCCGTTGAAGACCATCACGTCGGGCTCACGCAGCTTGTCCGCCACGTTGCGAATCGCGCCCGCCGTGTCGAGCGGCACCTCCTCGACCACGTACTCGAGCTCCAGCCCGAGCCGCGACCCGTCGCCGAAGTACTCCTCGAACACCTCGGCCTTGTAGCTCGTTCCCAGCACCACGTGGGTGATGCCGGCTTCCTTGATCCGCGACAGGAGGTGCGTCAGAAACGGCACCCCCGCAGTCGGGAGCATGGGCTTGGGAGCGGACAGGGTGAGCGGGCGAAGACGAGTGCCCTTGCCCCCGACCAGCACCACAGCTTCGACGCCGTGCACCTTTTTCCTCCTCCGCGTTACGGCAAGCCGTTCGACGGAATACTCTGACACGAAGCAGATCGTCATACGGGATCTGGTCCCGGCAAGGAGCAAAATCCGACATGGACCCCCGCGACCGGGCCGACGCCTTGCTCGCCCGCGCCCGCGCACGTGGGCGGAACATCGTGACGCCGGACAACATGACGTCCCCGATGGACGCGTCAGACACCCAGCAGATCCCGAGAACGCTGGTCAACGCCATGGACCCGCGCCGGGACCCGGACTCGACCATGATCCTCTCCGCGGCGCAGATGGCCCAGCAGAACGCGGCACGCCCACCCCACCAACGCCCGGGCCAGCCCATGCAGACCGCCCCGATGCCGTCCCCGGCACCCCCCGGCGATGACGCGGAGATCACTCAGGTCGTGCAGCCAGGCGTCATCCCGACCGTGTCGAACCACAAGCCGACCCGCAACACCCTCTCGCAACGCCTCAGCGGCGACATGTGACCGCTCCCTAACCTCGCGCTGGGCCGGATGGCGGCACCGCGCAGGATG
>NZ_DASVFL010000231.1:0-75686 GCF_036380075.1 Lentzea sp.
GCTCCGGCGAACCCCGTACGCATCGTGGTCAGGGAACTCCTGGGTGTCACCGGGTTGTTGACCTATGCGACTGTCGTATCACCGCTGATCGACATGGTGTTCGTGGACCTCGTGGTGATCTCCGCGGTGGCACTGTGGACGTTCGTGCTCCCGGTTTTCCGCCGTGACCAACGAGGTTGGCACGAACGCGTCGCCGGCACGCGCGGCGTCCTGCTCGCCGACTCCAGGTCACGACTGTCCAAACAGGCCTTGCGTACATAGTTTCAGAATGTTTCCATCCGCGTATGGACATGGGGATGGACATGGGGACGGCCTCGCCGATCACCGCGTATGTAGTGGCGTGCTTGGGATCCGTGCTCGGTCTCCTGTCGAGTGAACGCGCACGGAACGCGACCGGCGCGTCACGCAAGTGGTGGCTCGTGGTCGCCGCCGTGTCCATCGGCGGCCTCGGCATCTGGGGCATGCACTTCACCGCGATGCTCGGCACGTGGATGGGCGCGACGGTCGCCTACGACATCCCCGTCACGCTGCTGAGCATGCTCGTCGCGATCGTCGTCGTCGGCATCGGCCTGTTCCTGGTGCTGCGGCTGGACAACGAGAGCCACGACCGCTGGCGGCCGCTGTTCGTCGGCGGTCTGGTCACCGGCCTCGGTGTCGCCGCCATGCACTACACCGGCATGGCCGGAATCGTCATCGGCGCCGACGTCTCCTACAACATGGTCGTCGTGGCGCTGTCCGTCGTGATCGCCGTCGTCGCCGCGACCGCCGCGCTGTGGTTCACGAGGACCGTCCGCGGACCTCTCGCGGTGCTCGGCGCGGCGCTCGTCATGGGCGTCGCCGTCACGGGCATGCACTACACCGGCATGAGCGCCATGTCGATGACGCACGACGCGGCCGCGCCGGTCATCATCGACAACTCCCAGGAGCTGATCACGACCCTGATCATCGGCGGTGCCGGGTTCAGCGTCATCATCATCTTCCTGCTGGCGCTGACGACGTCGGACGAGGAGGCGCGCGAGGACGCCGAGCTGCTCGACCGCGTCATGCGGCGGGCGGAGGCCCGGCGGCCCGAGCACCGCTGAGGCGCGTCACCTCAGGTGCACCAGCACCATTCCGTCGTTGCCGGGGGCGACCTCCACCCGGCGGTAGAGCTTCCGCACGTGCGGCTGCTTCAGCATCGCGAGCACGCGGCCGCGCAGCGTGCCGGACCCCTTGCCCGTGATGATCTCGAGCAGCGGCACCCGCTGCCCCGCCGCGCGGAACAGCGCGGCGCGCACGGCCTGGTCGATGTCCTGGTCGTTGCGGAAGACCGGGTGCAGGTCGATGGTCAGCTTCTCCGGCACGAGGCCGACGATAGTCCCGCCTCCTCCCGGACCGCGCGGCGCGCGGGCAGCGCGACCGCGACGACGACCAGCGTCAGCACCGCGAACGCCGGGTAGGCCCAGCCGAGCGCCGACAGCCAGCCGGGGCGGCCGGCGGTCCAGATCGTCGGCTGCCGGTCGAGCTGGAACGCGATCACGTCGAGGAACATCACCGGGCACCACACCGACAGCAGCACGACCCGCGCCCATCGCGCGATCCGCTCGTACGCCAGCCAGATCAGCAACGGCGCCACCCACACCCAGTGGTGGTCCCACGAGATCGGCGACAGCAGCAGGCCGAGGAACTGCACGGTCAGCACGCCCATCAACGCGTCGCCCGATCGCACGGCCGCCCGCAGCGCGAAGAGCGCGATCACTACCGCCAGCGCCGCCGCGACCACCCACGGCCACGACGTCGCCACGTCGTGGCCGAGCGAACGGGACAACGCGCCGCGCAGGGACTGGTTGTGCGCGGTGGCGATCGGCCCGACCCGGCCGGCGTCGCCGAAGAGGACGAACCAGTACCGCTCGGCCTGGTCGAAGTCCACCAGGAAGCCGAGCCCGGCTGTCACCGCGAACGCGGCCGCCGACCACACCGCCGCGGCCCACCTGCGGGTCGCGAGGAAGTACAGGCCCGAGATCGCGGGGACGAGCTTCACGCCGGACGCCAGCCCGATGCCGGCGCCCGCGACACGGTCGTCGCGGGCCACCAGCGCGGCCAGCACGACCGCCGCGAGCACCAGGTTGATCTGCCCGAACTCGAAGGTGTGGAAGACCGGCATCATCCACAGCAGCACGGCGGTCCACAGCAGCGCCCGCAGCCGCCACCGCCGCGCGTCGGAGGTCCACCCCTCCCCCGCGACCAGCCGCAGCGCCGTGCGCACCAGCCAGTACAGGCACAGCACCGACAGCACGCGGAAGCTCCACTGCGCCGCGCCCCAGAACAGCCACGTCATCGGCAGGAACACCAGCGCGCCGAACGGCGGGTAGGTGAACGGCAACGGGAAGTCCGCGGGCGAGAACGGCGAGACCACCTCGTAGAGGTCGCCGGTCAGCACGTGCGGCGCCAACGACCAGTACACGCGCAGGTCCATGGAGTCGTTGCCGAAACCGGTGACGAGGACCCACGTGCGCAGCAGCAGGGAGATCACCAGCAGCCACGGCGCGACGGCCAGCAGCCACCGCTCCAGCTTCCCGAGGACGTGCACCGTGATCTGCCTTCTACGTCGTGGGGAGCGGAGCGCGTGCGCGGAGCAGCTTCGGCGTGACCGCGAGGGTGAGCAGCGCGAGTGCCGGGTAGAGCCAGCCGAGCGCGGCGAGCGGCCACGGTCTCGGGATCTCCCAGATGGACGGCTGGAGGTCGATCAGGACCGTGATCAGGTCCGAGCCGATCGCGACCACCCACACGACCGCGAGCACCGGGCTGCGGCGGTCGTAGACCAGCCACAGCACCAGCGGCAGCACCCACAGCCAGTGGTGGCTCCACGAGATCGGCGAGATCAGCAGCCCGAACAGCTGCACGACGACCACGGCGGCAAGCGTGTCCGACGCGCGCACGGCGGCACGCAACGCCAGTGCGGTCAGCACGGCCGACACGCCCACCGCGAGCAGCCACGGCCAGGACATCCGCACGTCGTGGCCGAGCGTCCTGGACAACGCGCCGCGCAGCGACTGGTTGATCACCGAGCCCACCGGCCCGACCCGGTCCGCGGCGCCGAGCAGCTCGAACCAGTAGCGCCACGAGTCCGCGGCCGACACGAGGAACCCGAGCGCCACGGTGACCGCGAAGCCCGCGACCGACCAGGCCGCCGCGGCGAACCGGCGGGTGGCGAGGAAGTACAGCGCGGAGATCGCGGGCGTCAGCTTCAGCCCGGCACCGACGCCCACCCCCAGGCCCGCCACCGACTGCCGGGTCGCGACCACGGCGGCGAACACCCCGGCGACCAGCGGCAGGTTGATCTGCCCGAAGTCGAGGGTCTTGCGCACCGGCTCGGCCCACACGAACAGCGCCGTCCACAGCAGGGCGCGCCGCGACCACGTCGCGTCGAACGGCTGCTCCAGCCGGGCCGCGAGGAGCTTCAGCGCCGTGCGCACCAGCCACCACAGGCAGACCAGGGACAGCGCCTGCCAGACGATCCGCGCGACGACCCACGGCAGCGCGGAGAGCGGGAGGAACACCATCGCCGCGAACGGCGGGTAGGTGAACGGCAGCGGGAAGTCCGCCGTGAACGGCATGCTGATCTCGTAGAGCCGGCCGGTCAGCAGGTTGGGAGCGAGGCTCCAGTAGACCTTCAGGTCGATCATCTGCCAGTCCGCCGGGTTGCCGAGCAGCCAGACGTGGATGCCGACCGACACCACCAGCAGCAGCGGCGCGAACCTCAGCGCCCGCTCCTCAATCACGCGTTCTTCCCCCACGAAGGAGCACCAGCGAGCCCCAACCTACAGGGTTCACTGACTGCTGATGCTCGCCACCAGGTTGATCGTGGTGGCGAGCACACCCGTGCCGAAGAGGTACGACAGCAGTGCGTGCTTCAGGGCCGTGCGCCGCATCTCGCTGCCCGACAGGCTCGTGTCGGACACCTGGAACGTCATGCCGATGCTGAACGCGACGTAGGCGAAGTCGCCGTAGCCGGGCGGTTCGGGCTGGTTGAACTCGATGCCGCCGTCCGCGCCGTAGTAGTAGAGACGGGCGTAGCGCAGGGTGAAGATCGTGTGCACGACCGTCCACGACAGAACCACGGACAACACGCCGAGCCCGACGCGCAGCAGTTCGGACGCGCCGGTGGTGTGCGCGGCACGGGCGAGCACGAAGCCGACGGACACCAGGCTGGCGAGGGCGGCGACGATCAGCAGCACCTCGGCGACCCGGCGCGTGGGGTCGTTGCGGACGGCGTGCTGGGCGGTCTCCTCGGCGTCCATCGGCCAGATGACGACCCACGCCCGGACGAGGTAGACCAGGGTCGCGACGTTCCAGCCGACCAGCGGCCCGAACTCGGCGTGGCCGGTGACCACGACGGCGAGGCCGCAGACGAGACCCGCCGCCAGCGCGACCACGACCACGGTCCTGGTCAGCACGAACCGGTCGGTCGGCGGGCGGGACGGCAGATCATCCGGCATGACCGGCGAAGCTACCGCACCCGCCCGCCGACGACCTGTTCTACGCGTCGCCGCCCCACGGCACGAGCACCGCGCGGGCCAGCGTGTTCCCGAGGACGGAGAACGACAGCATCGCCGGCGTGGACTCGGGCCCGACTCCCAGCGGGCCCACGGACTCGACGTCCAGCGCGTGCACCGCGATCACGTACCGGTGCTTGGTCCCGGCGGGCGGCGCGGCCCCCAGGTAGCCCTGCACGCGCGCGTCGTTGGCGACGGCGAAGGCGGGGCTCGGCGGGGTCGCGCCCGAGGCGAGCGACGTGACGCCGGCGGGCACGTCGGCCAGCACCCAGTGCCAGAAGCCGGACGGTGTGGGCGCGTCCGGGTCGAACATCGTGACCACGAAGCTCCTGGTCCCGGCCGGGAAGCCGGACCACGACAGCTGCGGTGACACGTCGGCGGCGCCGGGCCGGCCGCTCATGGCCGCGTACTGCGCCGGGGGCAGCGGGCTGTCCCCGGCCACGTCCGCGCTGGTCAGCTCGAAGCTCGGCACCGGGGGCAGCGACGCGAAGGGATCGTGCACAACTCACTCCAACTTTTGACGGATCTTTGTACTTTTAAAAGTTAGCAGCGTTGTCAACTGTCGTATGATCCAGTCCGTGAACTCCCCGGCCACCCGCAGCGCGAACGTGCAGGCACTCATCCGCTCCGACATCCTCGGCGGACGCCTGCGGCCCGGCGAGCGGCTGAAGTTCCCGCAGCTGTCCGAGCGCTACGGCGTGAGCACGGGCGCCGTCCGCGAGGCGTTGCTGCGGCTGTCGGCGTTGCGCCTGGTCACGTCGGAGCCGCACCTCGGCTTCCAGGTGCGGACCGTGTCCCAGGAAGGACTCGCGCTGGTGTGCGACGCGCGCGCCGAACTGGAGTCGCTGGCGCTGCGGCGGGCCATCGCCGACGGCGGCCTGGGCTGGCAGTCACAGCTGATCGCCGCGCACCACACGTTCCGGCACACGCCCTACGACCCGGAGAGCCAGGACTGGCTCGACGCGCACACCGAACTGCACCACGTGCTGCTCGCCGGGTGCGCGAACCCGCTGCTGCGCGAGGCCGCCGAGGCGCTGCGGGACGAGGCGGAGCTCTACCGCCGCTGGGCCCGCCCGGTTCCGGGCGATCCGGACATGCCGGACCAGGAGGCCATGGCTCAGGCGCACCAGGCGCTGGTCACGGCCGCAGTTGAGGGCGACGCCGAAGGCGCCGAGGCGGGGCTGCGCGCGATGATCGCGTTCACGGCCCGGCTGGAAGTGGTGCTGGACGACCGCTGATCTCATCCTCAGGTCTGGTTTGAGAACCCGTCGGCGGTTCTCGCGGAACACTCGTCCCGTGTGGAACGTCCCCCGGTCATGAGCTGGAAAGCATGGAGCACGGCCGGCGTGGTCATCGGAGCGGCACTCGTGGCGGCGACGCCCGCGCACGCCGCCGGTCAGGTCGTCACGAAGATCGCGGAAACCGACAGGGCCGCGGCGCTCGCCCACTGGACACCGGAACGGATGAAGGCGGTCGGCGAGGGCGACGTGCCGCCCGCCGAGAAGATCTCCCGCCCGTACGAGGGACCGGCGCCCGCCGGCGTGGGCCGGTTGTTCGCGACCACATCCACGGGCAACGATCTCTCGTGCACGGCCACGGTCGTGCCGAGCGCCACCAAGGACGTGGCACTGACCGCGGGCCACTGCGTCAACGGCGGCCTCGACCGGTGGGACAACCCGATCAAGATCGTGAACGTCGTGTTCGTGCCGGGCTACGACCACGGCACGGCCCCGCACGGCGTGTTCGCGGCGCGGGCGTTCGCCTGGCCGGACACCTACAAGGGCCCGACCAGCGGCCAGGACGACGACGCGGTGGTCGCCTTCGACGCCGTGGACGGCCGGCACGTCGAGGACGTGGCCGGGACGCAGGACATCTCGTTCGACGAGGTGGCCTCACCGATCAGGACCACCACGCTGGGCTACCCGGTGTCCGCGCTGAACAGGGGCGAGGCCCTGGTCTCGTGCGACCGGCCGGCGACGGCGAAGGTCAACTCCGTTACGTCGTCGTGGCAGACCGACTGCGACCTCGCGGGCGGGTCGAGCGGCGGTCCGTGGCTGCGCGGGTTCGACCGGGCGACCGGCCGCGGCACGATCTTCTCCGTCACCAGCCGCGGGACGATGGACGAGGACCTCGTGACCACCGACCTGACCGGGTTCGCGTTCACCGGTGCGGTGCGGTCGCTCTACGAGAGCGCCGACCGGCTCTGAACCGTACGAGCCGCACTTCTCCGCGGAGACGGGGGACCGGGTCACGCCCGTGACCCGGCTTCCGAAACACCATCGGCCACGAAATGAATTCCGTCCACTTCCCTGTCCAGTCCTATTCGGACGGTTGATGACCCCGCCCGCCACCCGCCGTTCGATTCGCGCGGAACCGTGTCCGAATTCCGGACGTGACCGCGCCCGGTACGCCGCTCACGCCTGGCACCAGGGCCATCAGGCCCGTGTCGGGCACGTCCGGACAGCCCAGATCGTCTTTTTATTACATCAAGTTCGGATGCGTGGATTGTTCGTGTTGACTACTCTCGATAGGGTCCGCGTATCACCCCAGGCATGACGTGAGGCGGCATTCTTTGATCGGGCAGCGTGGTCGACCGCCCTCGGACTCGGATCTGATAGATGCCGTTCGTGAAGGCAAGGTAGAGGCCTACGGCAAGCTGTACGAACGCCACTTCCGATCAGCGAGCCTCCTCGCGATGCAGCTCTCGACGTCCTCCGCGGACGCCGACGACCTGGTCTCCGACGCGTTCGCCAAGGTCCTCGCCGCGTTGCGGTCCGGCGGCGGGCCAGGAAGCGCTTTCCGGCCGTACCTGCTCACGGCGGTGCGGCACGCGGCGTACGACAGGACGCGCAAGGAGAAGCGGCTCGAGCTCGCCGGCAACGTCGAGGAGGTGCCCGGCGCCGCCAAGGCGACCAGCGTGCCGTTCCGCGACAAGGCGGTCGAGGACCTCGACCAGGCGCTGGCCGCCAGTGCGTTCGCGACGCTTCCCGAGCGCTGGCAGACGGTCCTGTGGCACACCGCGATCGAGGGCCAGTCGCCCGGCGAGATCGCGCCGTTGCTCGGACTGACGCCCAACGGTGTCTCGGCGATGGCGTTCCGGGCGCGCGAGGGTCTGCGCAAGGCGTTCCTGCAGGCGCACGTCGCGCAGGAACCCGAGGAACGGTGCCGCGCCACCGTGACCAAGCTCGGCTCGTGGACGCGCGGCGGGCTCAAGGGGCGCGATGCCGTCCAGCTCGACGAGCACATGGACGACTGCGCCGAGTGCCGCAAGCTCGCCAGCGAGCTGTCCGACGTCAACGCCGCCCTGCGCGGTCTCGTCGCGCCGATCGTGCTCGGCACGGGCACCACCGGCTACCTCGCGGCCGCCGCGACCGCGACCAAGGGCGCGGCCATCACGCTCAGCGCGTCGTCCTGGCTGGGCGTCGCCGCCTCGGCCGCCGCCGTCGTGGTCGTCGCGGCCTCCGGCGTCGTCTCCTCCGACAACTCCGGGACGTCGACCCCCGGCGCGGCACCGGTGCTGACGTCGAGCACCGTCGCGGGGTCCGCGCAGCAGGACCCCGGCAAGCCCGGCACCACGAAGAACGCGAGCAACGCGCCCACCGCCGGGTCCAACGGCCCCGTGGAGTCGGGCGTCCAGACGATCGAGAACGAGACCACGGAGGTGGTGGTCACGACCACCACCGGGTTCGTGCCCGCGAACAGCGCCCCGCTGTCGGGCGCCGCGTCACCGAGCAGCATCGCGATGACCACCGAGGGTCCCGCCAATGAGATGAACATCAGCATCACCAACAACGGCTCGGCGCCCACGACGCTGCCGACGTTGACGCTGACCATGCCCGACAAGGTCAAGACCGTCGGTCCGGGCAAGGTGAACGCGGGCTTCGTCGGCTGCCCCGCGGGCAAGGGCACGGTCACGTGCGACGGCGGCGGGCAGACGCTCGCTCCCGGTCAGACGATCACCTACCGGGCGCGGCTGCAGGCGGGTCCGAAGGCGGGCGACGGGGTCATCTCCGGCGTGGCGGGACCGGTCGAGGTGAGCATCCCCGTCACGATCAGCTAGTCCACTTCGGACGGCGGGAACCGGCGGAACGCCGCACCATGGGCGGGTGCAGGAGCTCACGGCGGCGCTCACCGGCCTGGAGGCGCCCTTCCGCACGCTCGTCGACGACTCGGACTGGGCGCACGCGAGCGTGGAGGGGCTGGTCCTCGACGTCGGCACGTGGTGGTCCGCCGACGCGCGCACCCGCCTGCAGCCGCAGGTGACGTTCAGCGACGCGTTCAGCGAGGCCGCGCGCCACCAGGGCGGCGTGTACGTCGAGGGGTTCGTGTGGCTGGACGGCGCACCGGTCGCCGCCGCGTGGTGCGGCGCCGGTGACGAGGTGGTCTACGGGCCGCGTGCCGACGCCTACCTCGGACTGCCGCTGTCGCCCCGTTTCTGCCGCCGCCTCCAGCAGCGCACGGCACGGCGGCGGTGCTGATGAGCAAGCATCCCGGGTTGTTGCCGTTGCTGCGGGACGGGCTGCCGCGCGGTGCCGTGCTCCACGGCGGCAGGCCCGGCCCGCGGTCAGCCGGTACCTAGGGCGGCGAACCGGGCGTCGGCCTCCCGCTGGTGGCGGGCGGCCTCGGCCGGGTCCGCGACGGCGCGGGCGAGGTGCTTGTGGGCGTTCGCGGCCTCACGCGGGTCGTCGATGCGTTCGGCCAGCTCCAGCGCCTCCTGCAAGGGCGCCACGGCCTCCGCCGGACGTCCGGCCGCCGTGAGCACGTCGCCGAGGTAGTTCAGCACCACGGTTTCCGTCGTCACGTCACCGATCGCGCGCACGGCCGCCAGCGCCGCCGTCAGTTCCTCGAGCGCTTCCTCGTGCCGGCCCATCGCGTGCAGGATCATGCCCAGCGCGCTCTGGGTGTCCGCGGCGTCACGGCGGCTGCCCAGCTCCCGCATCAACGCCAGCGCGGACGTGCACGCCCGCAACGCCTCGTCGTAGCGCCCGGCCGCGCTGTAGATGTTGCTGACGTTGCTCATCGCCTGCGACTCGAGGTGCCGGTCACCGAGCTCCCGCGCCACCGTGATCGCCTGTTCGAGCAGCTCGGCGGCCTCGGCGTTGCGGCCGATGCTGCGGTAGACCAGCGACAGGTTGTTCAGCGTGCCCGCCACGCCCTGCAGGTCGCCCAGCTCGCGGAGCATCTCTATAGCGCGCTCGTTGTAGTGGATCGCCTTCGGGTACTGCGCGGTCTGCCAGAACACCATCGCGTAGTTCTTCGTGGTGATCGCGAGCGCCGCGGGGTTGCCCTTCGCGGCCTCGAGCCCCAGTTCGTTGATCGTGGCCCAGTCACGCGTGTGCCCGCGCACCATGCAGAAGAACGTCATCGCGCGCGCGAGCTGCCATGTGTGCGTGTGCCAGCCACCGTCCAACGACAACGCCACGGCGGCCACGAGCGTCTGCCGTTCGGTCTCCAGCCACTCCACGGCGTGGTCGTAGTCGCGCAGCACGAGCCGCGACACCGGGCGGTAGGTGATGTCGACCTCGTACCGGCGGGCGGCGGGCGACATGAGCCGTGTCGCCTGGTTCGCGGTGTCCAGGAAGTGGTCGAGCAGCCGGGTCAGCGGTTCGCGCGACGAGTCCACCTGGGACTGCGCGTACTGCCGCAGCAGGTCGTGCATGCGGTAGCGGCCGAGCGTGGTCGCCTCCAGCAGGTGCACGTCGACGAGGTCCTCGAGCATCCCGTCGCACTCCAGCAGGTCGAGCTCGCCGAGCGCGGCCGCCTGGTCGACGTCGAAGTCCGTGCCGTGGTGCAGTCCCAGCAGGCCGAAGAGCCGCTGGTGGCCGTCGGGGAGCTGGCCGAACGAGAGCGCGAACACCGCGTCCAGTTCGGATAATCGTCCCTCGCGCAACCGCGTCGCGAGGTGGGCGGTGGTCCACGTCGGACGGCTGCGCAACCGGCCCGCGGCCAGGCGCACGGCCAGCGGCAGCCGGCCGCACAGCTCGACGACCTCGCGCGCGGCCTCGTCCGTGCCGCGGTCGTCGCCGACGATCGTGGCGAACAGCTGCAGCGCCTCGGCCTCGGACAGCACGTCCAGCGTGAGCGTCGAGGTGCCCTCCAGCTCGACCAGCCGCGCCCGTGACGTGACCAGCACGAGCGAGCCCGGCACGCCCGGCAGCAGCGGCCGCACCTGGTCGGCGCTCGCCGCGTTGTCGAGCACGACGAGCAGCCGTCGTCGCGACAGCTCCGCACGCCACATGGCGGCGCGTTCGTCGAGACTGACCGGGATGTCGTCCAGGCCGAGCGCGCGCAACAGCACGTCCAGCGCGTCCGTCGGCTCCACGGGCGCACGTCCCGCCGTGTGCGCGTGCAGGTCGATGAACAGCTGACCGTCCGGGTACTCCAGCCGGTGTGCGAGGTGCACGGCCAGCGTCGTCTTGCCGACGCCGGGCATGCCGTCGATCGCGGAGATCACGACCGCCGACTTCCCGGTGACGGC
Source organism: Lentzea sp. (assembly GCF_036380075.1). Taxonomy (NCBI): domain Bacteria; kingdom Bacillati; phylum Actinomycetota; class Actinomycetes; order Pseudonocardiales; family Pseudonocardiaceae; genus Lentzea; species Lentzea sp. Next base: position 11,014 of record NZ_DASVFL010000231.1, read on the forward strand.
CCTGGTCAGCCGGTCGATCTCCGCCGCGCGCCCGGTGAAGTCCGCGACGTCGCGCGGCAGCGTGTTCAGCGCCGGGCGCGGCTCGTCGCCGCGCAGCAGCCGTTCGTGCAGCTCCCGCAGCTCGTGGCCGGGGTCGGTGCCCAGCTCCTCGGCCAGCAGGACCCGCACGTCCTCGAACGCCTGCAGGGCCTCCGCCGGGCGGCTCGCCCGGTGCAGCGCGTGCATGAGCTGCAGCCACAGCTGTTCCCGCAGGGGGAACTGCTTGGTGAGCCGCCGCAGCTCGGCGATCAGCCGCTCGCCCTGGCCCAGCTCGATCGCGAGCCGCGCGTGCTGCTCGGCGACGGTGAGCCGCCGTTCCTGGAGCAGCGTCAGCTCGGCGACCAGGCGCGCCCCGACCGTGAGGCCGTCGAGGGCGGGGCCGCGCCACAACGCCAGCGCCTCCCCGTACCTGGCCACCGCCGTGCGGTGGTCGCCCTGCTTGAGCGCCTCGTCCCCGGCGGCGCAGAGCCGCGCGAAGACGCCGACGTCGATGTCGTCGGGCGGCACCTTCAGCCGGTAGCCGCCGGGCACCGTCACCAGGTCGTCCTGCACGAGCTTGCGCAGGGCCGCCACGTACGTGCGGATGTTGGAGTCCGGTGCCGCGGGTGGAGATTCCCACACCGCGTCACTCAGGTGTTCGACACTGACCGTCTCGTTGGCGTGCAGAGCCAACGCTGCCAGCAGTGCTCTTTGCCGGGGCCCGCCCAGCCGCAGTTCCACGCCCCCACGCCAGATCTGCAGCGGTCCCAGAAGCCGATACCGCAACTGACCTCCTCGGGGGGCATGGTGCCAGAACTCGGCGCGGCTGTGCGGAATTTGTGCGGACGATCTTCGAAACTTGTGCCACACCGCCGTGAAGAGGGAGAACCGAGATGGGACACGTCCGGGTGACACGATCGTGGACGGGCGAGGCAGCCTAGGATGACCGCATGACCGAGACGGCGAAACGACGTCCCGGCCCGCGGATCGAAGAAGTCGCGCGGGTCGCGGGAGTCTCCAAGTCGACCGTCTCGCGCGTGATCAACGACGAGCAGTACGTCAGCGCCAAGGCCCGCGAGGCGGTGCACGCGGCGATCGCCCAGCTGGGCTACTCCCCCAACCAGGCCGCGCGGGCGCTGGCCGGCCACCGCGCCAACGCGATCGCGCTGGTGGTCTCCGAGCCGACCGGCCGGGTGCTGAACGACCCGTTCTTCGCGGGCGTCCTGCGCGGCGTCCACTCGGAACTGGCCGGCCGCCACGTGCAGCTGCTGCTCATGATGAGCCAGCCGTCCGACACCGAGGACCTGGTCTCGTACCTGAGCAGCGGCCACGTCGACGGCGCGCTGCTGGTGAGCCTGCACGGCGAGGACCCGCTGGTGCCCATGCTGGCCGAGATCGGCCTGCCCGTGGTCTCCGGCGGGCGCCCGCTCGGTAGGACCGTGCCGTTCGTCGACGCCGACAACTTCAGCGGCGCGCTCGAAGCCGCGCGCCACCTGGTCTCGTTGGGGCGCAAGCGCATCGCCACCGTCGCGGGGCCGGAGGACATGGCCGTCGGCGCGGACCGGCTGAGCGGGTTCAAGCGCGGCCTGAGCGAGGGCAGGATCGCCGCCGACCTCGTGGCCCACGGCGACTTCACGCCCGAGAGCGGCGCACGAGCGATGGAACGCCTGCTGCGCAAGGCGCCCGACATCGACGCGGTGTTCGTCGCCGCGGACATCATGGCGCTCGGCGCGCTCCAGGTCCTGCACCAGCAGGGCAAGCGCATTCCCGAGGACGTCGCCGTGATCGGCTTCGACGACTCGGTGTTCGCCGCGACCGCGACGCCCCCGCTCACCACCATCCGCCAGGACGTCGAGGAACTGGGCCGCACCATGACGTGGCGCCTGCTGGCCGAGCTCGCGGGCGAGGCCGGCCTGCCGCCGTCGCTGCTGCTGCCGACCTCGCTGGTCAAGCGGGCGAGCGCCTGACGGGTTCGGCCACTCGGCCCCGGCCCGCGGGCCGCTTGCGGCACCACCGCGCGTACGAATCGCGCATTGCCTTGTGCTCCTTGGGTTTCGCCGGCTCCGATGCATCGGCGACCTCTGTAACGCGGTGATCGGTCCCTCGATGGAACTGGCCGTACCCACCCGTTCCCAGGGAGTTGCGACAGTGATCGAGAACTCGGCCGCCGGTCTCGTGATGGTTCCCGGCGAGGTGCCGGTGCCCGTCACCGGCGAGGAGCACCACCAGCTGACGCTCGCCCGCTACGGCGCTCCGTCCGGCGTGACGCGGCAGGTCGCCGTGCACCTGACGTGGTGCGCGATCTCGTCCGGGCAGTACCGGGGCCACCGCGGCGTCGAGGTGCGGCTGGACGGTCAGCGCGTCGGCGAGCTGGCTTTCCCGCTGTCGCAACGGTATTCGCCGCTGCTGATGCAGGTGGAGTCCGGCGGCGGGTCGACGGGCTGCACGGCGTCGGTCCGGCGCGGGGCGAACGGGGTGCTCCAGGTCGAGCTGCGGCTGCCCCGCGAGGTTCGGCGCGGCGCGGTCGTGCCGGTGGCGGGCTCGCAGTCGTGGGTGACGCCCGTGGCGATCGGCGCGGCGAGCGTGTCCGCGTTCTTCCTCGTGATGGCCATCGTCAGTGCGGTGGTCGGCAACAACGCCCCTGAGGTGGACGAGGCGGCCGCACTCACCTCCACGGCCGCATCCACCACCACTACGACCGTCGAGGCGCCGACGAGCACCACCACGTCGACCCTGGCGCCCGTCCCCGCTACGACGACCGCCGCGAAGACGACCACCGTCGCGTCTCCGGTGGTCTCGAAGCCCCAGCCGGACCCGCAGCCGCAGCCCCAGCCGAGCTCGAGCCCGCAGCCCACGCCGGATCCCCAGCTCGCGCAGCAACCGAGCTGCCACGCGAGCTACAGCCCGTGCGTCCCGATCACGTCCGACGTCGACTGCGAGGGCGGCACGGAGGACGGACCCGCTTACGTGACGGGCCCGGTCCGCGTGCTCGGTCCCGACGTCTACGAGCTGGACGACAACGGCGACGGCGTCGGGTGTGAGAAGGGCTAGCTCGCGCGCTCGTGCGGGATCTTCTCGCCCGCCTCGACGCCGAACGGCAGGTGGTTGCCCGCGGGAGGCAGCGGGCAGGTGGCGAAGTCGGTGAAGGCGCACGGCAGGTTGGTGGCGCGGTTGAAGTCGAGCTCGACGTGACCGTCCACCGGGGTGGTGGCCAGCGACCGGTTCGCCGCGTACGTGGTGACGCCGCTGGTCTCGTCCGTGAAGAGGATGTTCAGGCCGCCGTTGCGCCCGTTGAACGCGGTCAGCGTGTGCTCGGTGCCGTTGTGCGTGAACCGCACACGGCCCGGTGCCTCGTAGACGTGGCTCAGGCCTTCCACGACCGCACCGACGGTCGTGGGCACGGGCTCGTCGAACGGTTCGTAGACGCCTTGCAGCACCCACTGCTGCTGCGGTTCGTACGACGGCACGCCGTGGAAGTTCCGGAGCACCTCGGCCTTGGGGTCGTGCACGCGGATCAGGTACCCGCCGCGCCGGGCGATCTCGATCTCCACGTCCCCGGCGGCGACGCGCGTGCCGGGACCGCTCTGCACGAGCTCGAACCGCTGCGGTTCCTTCCCGTCCTCCCGCCAGTACGCGGCGTCGTCGTCCTGCCACCACTCGCCCGGCAGGCCGTCATAGGCGCGCGGGGTCGTCTCCAGCCAGTCGAGAGACACCAGCGCCAGCCACCCGTACGGGTCCGCCAGCGCGTTCTCCCGGTCGGTCTTCCAGGTCTGCCAGTCCTCCGCGAATCCGCTCATGCTCATGCCAACCGGGTACCCGCCGCCACACTTCCCCGTTCCACTGAATGGGACACGAGCGCGTCGCCGAGCTCGGACCTCGCGTAGACGACGCTGCGGCCGTGCCGTTGGGAAGCCAGCAGACCGGCCGCCCGCATCGCCCTGAGGTGCTGGTTCACCGCCGACGTCGTGACGCCGGTGCGGCGCGCGACGTCCGTCGACGACCGCGGCTCGTCCAGGCCCACGAGGAGGTCGGCCCGCACCTGGCCGAGCACACCGGCCAGCGCGGCGGGCGCGGGGTCGCGGCCGGTCTCCCACAGCGTGCCGGCGCCACGGGCCGCGTAGATCAGCAACGGCGGCGCGGCGTGGTCGACGGGCACGGCCGTGTGCCGGGTGAACACGCTCGGCACGAGGGTGAGCCCGTGTCCCCCGGCCTCCTGCCGCCACGGCTCGACGCCGGCGATCCGCACCCGCACGACCGGACTGGCGAACGTGATCCGCCCGGAGATGCCGGACAGCATCGCCGCCAGCCCGCGCCGCGCCATCTCCCGGCCGCGGTGGGCGATGTCGGCTTCGAGCACCGCCCGCACGCGGTCCCAGTGCGGGGCGAGCGCGATGTCCCAGTAGTGGCGCAACGCTTCCAGGACACGGTCTCGGTCGCGCAGCACGGACGGCACGTCCCCGAGCACCGCGCGGAGATCGCGCCTCATCACGCGCGTCGAGATCTCGCCGAGCGCGGCGAGCTCGTCCTCGATCCGGGTGAACGGCGTGCTCGGGCGGGGGCTGAGGAAGTCCGGGGTCCAGCCGCGATCGGTGGACAGGGCCAGCAGCACCTCGGCGTCGACGTCGCGGACCCGGCGCACCCACGGCAGGTGCAGCGGGTACTTGGCCGGGTCCTTCAGCACGCGCAGGCTCAGCGTGAGCTCGCTCAGCGGCGACACGGCGAACCGCACGTCCGCCAGGTCGCTCTCGCCGAGGACGAACTCGATCATGTAGCACAACGCTACATCAGTTCCGGCCTGCCGCGGGCCCCGGCAAGCTCGCCGGCATGTGGACCGACATGCTCCTCGCACTGCGGATCGCCCGGGAGGCCGGGAAGGTGGCGGAACTGGCGTTCGTCGCAGGGTCCCCGGTCGTGCACCATAAGGACGACGGCAGCGAGGTCACCCCGACCGATCTCGCGGTGGAGGACCTCGTCCGCCGGCGGCTGGCGGAGGCGGTGCCCGCCGACGGCGTGCACGGCGAGGAACGCCCCGAGAAGCCGGGAACCTCCGGCAGGCGCTGGCTGGTCGACCCGATCAGCGGCACGGCCGACTTCGTGCGCGGGCGACCGACCTACTCCGTCGACCTGGCCCTGGAGGGCGCGCTGGCCGTCTCCGCGATGCCGTCGCTGGGGGTCACGATGGCGGCGGGCCGGGGCATGGGTTGCCGGGTTTTCCGAGGCGGGCTTGAAGAAGTGGCCCACGTGTCCACTCAGGACTCCGTGGATCGTGCGCGCATCTGCCTGCACGGCAGGGAGAAGCCCGTGCTGGACCGTGGCGTGGTGGTGGACAACTCGCTGTCGGCGCTGCGGCTGGTCACCGGCCGGGTCGACGTGGTCGTCGCCGCGGGCGCCGGACTCGACGAGTTCGACCTGGCGTGCCTGCCGGTGCTCGTGGAGGAGGCCGGCGGGCGGGTGACGGTCGTCGGGGACGACGTCGTGCTGGCGTCCAACGCCCTGCTGCACGACGCCTTCCTCGACCTGCTGGTCGCGCGTCCTGGTGTCGAACCAGGCACCCCGGGCTCATGAGGCCCTGGTGATCGCCGGATCCCGCGCGTGGGGTGACCGACCGGACTCGCACCGGCTTCGACCAGGACCACGACCTGGCGCCTCGACTGCTTCGGCTTCGGCCACAGCTGCCCGTCGAGGACTCGAACCTCGATCTCCGCGACCAGAGCGCGGCGTCCGTGCCGATTGGACCAACGGGCATCAAAAAAGCCGCCTCGTCGCTGCGGCGACGGGACGGCTCCCCGGGACATGAGGTCAGCTCATGCCGAGGAGCACCAGAGGTGCTGGTGGCGCGGGTGCTGATGCATCACGGCTGGCTCCTCTCCGAGGTTCGACGAGAACCACTCTGACGGATGACGTCAGGCGGGCGCAACGCATTATCGCGTGCTGCAAAAGTTTGCAGATATTCGCGGCGAACAACGTCAAATCCCAAGCCGACTTGCGGAAAACTTTTGCAACGTCTTTCCTGGACCGCTGACACACCCCAGCGGAAGGCATGGACATGTCCCAGGACTGGTGGCGACACGCCGTCATCTACCAGGTCTACGTGCGCAGCTTCGCCGACTCCGACGGCGACGGCGTCGGCGACCTGCCCGGCATCCGCTCGCGCCTGCCCCACCTGCGCGACCTGGGCGTCGACGCGGTCTGGATCACGCCGTTCTACGCCTCGCCGATGGCCGACGGCGGCTACGACGTCGCCGACTACCGCGCGGTCGACCCGCAGTTCGGCGACCTCGACGACGTGCGCGCGCTGGTCGCCGACGCGCACGAGGCCGGCATCCGCGTGATCGTCGACGTCGTGCCGAACCACAGCTCCGACCGGCACGCCTGGTTCCAGGAGGCGCTGGCCGGGTGCGGCCGTGAGCGGTACATCTTCCGCGAGGGGGTCGGCGACCTGCCGCCGAACGACTGGGAGTCGGTGTTCGGCGGCCCGGCGTGGACGCGGGTGGCCGACGGGTCCTGGTACCTGCACCTGTTCGCTCCCGAGCAGCCGGACCTGAACTGGGAGCTGCCGGAGGTGCACGAGGAGTTCCGCGACGTCCTGCGGTTCTGGCTCGACCTCGGCGTCGACGGCTTCCGCGTGGACGTGGCGCACGGCATGGTCAAGGCACCGGGCTTGCCGGACATCGGGCACGCCGACCAGCTCAAGCTGCTGGGCACCGAGCCGCTGCCGTTCTTCGACCAGGACGGCGTGCACGAGATCCACCGCGACTGGCGCGCCGTCGTCGACTCCTACCCCGGCGACCGCGTGCTGGTGGCCGAGGCGTGGACGCCCTCCGCCGAGCGGACGGCGATGTACCTGCGTCCCGACGAAATGCACCAGGCGTTCAACTTCCACTACCTCACGGCCCCGTGGGACCCCGCCGCGTTGCGCTCGGTCATCGACTCGTCGCTCGCGGCCGTCGCCCCCGTCGGCGCGCCTACTACGTGGGTGCTGTCGAACCACGACGTACAACGGCACGTGACGCGCTACGGCGGCGGTGAGACCGGCGTACGCCGTGCGCGCGCCGCGCTGGCGTTGATGCTGGCGCTGCCGGGCTCGGTGTACCTGTACCAGGGCGAGGAACTGGGTCTGCCCGAGGTGCTGGACCTGCCCGACGAGGTGCTGCAGGACCCGATGTGGGAACGCTCCGGCCGCACCGAACGCGGCCGCGACGGCTGCCGCGTGCCGCTGCCGTGGACGAGCTCCGGCCCGTCGCTGGGCTTCGGCACCGGCGGCTCGTGGCTGCCGCAGCCCGCCGAGTGGGCCAAGCTCAGCGTCGAGGCCCAGACGGGCGACCAGGACTCGATGCTGTCCTTCTACCGCACCGCTTTGCGCGTCCGCCGCGAGAACCCGGCCGTCGGCGTCGACCTCACCTGGGTCGACGGCCCGGACGGCGTCCTGTGGTTCGAACGCGACGGCGTGGCCTGCGCGGTGAACCTGTCCGGCGCCGTCGTGGAACTGCCCGACCCGGGCTCGGTGCTGCTGGCCTCGTCGTACTACGGCGTGCGCGACGACCGGCTGTTGCTCCCACCCGACACCGCCCTGTGGTGGAGGCTCTGACCAGCGAGTTCGCTTGATCGACGAAAACTGTCAGACCCCCTGGGTACGGTCCGTGGACATCAGCTCCGGATCGGACTCAGGGGGTTTCGCAGTGCGCAGGTGGGAGCTCGTCGCCGATGGCTCGGCCAAGTTCTGGGAAGTGGACCAGACCGGCGTCGCGGTGACAGTCCGCTTCGGACGCCTGGGCACGGCCGGCCAGACCAAGACCAAGGAGCTGGGCTCGGCGGAGGCGGCGCGGGCGCACGTCGCGAAACTGGTGGCGGAGAAGGAGAAGAAGGGCTACCGGAGCGTCGCGGACACGTCGGGCACGCCCGAGGCCGCCGCTCCCGCACCGGCCCTCACCACGCCCACCGCCGCCACTCCCCCGCCTCCCGCCACGCACGCTCCGGCGCCCGCCGCCGCTCCTCCGTCCGACGAGGACGTCTGGGTGATGCCGGAGGAGTGGCTGCGCAAAGCCATGCCCCGCAGGGACGTCACCCCGCTCCCCGAGTTCGCCGTCGACCCGGCCCTGGCACAGGAGCTCCGCGACCGCATCGCCGCCAACGCCGACAAGCTCGCCGAGGTGCTGTCCCACCCGGCGTCCGAGGGCGACCTGGTCCGGGCGCTGCGAGACCACCTGGGCGGCGACCCGAACCCGGTGGGCGCCGCGGTGCTCGCGGAGGTGGCCACCACGGAGTGCTCGCCGGTGCACTGGTGGATCGAGGAGTTCGGTCTGCCCTTCGCCGCCGCGGCGGCCGTGCACCACCCGTCGGTCCACATCTACAACTACCAGGACGGCCGCACCGGGGAGTGGTCCGGCCACTCGCTGCGCCGGGCCTCGCAGCGGCACTACGGCGACGACCTCCCCAGGGCCCGGTCGCTGGTCGCGGTGCGCACCGCCCTGGCGGTCGCGGACCAGCGCACCTACGACGCGGCGGCGGCGGAGCTGGAGACGCTCGGCACCGACGCGTTCAGCCTGGCGGCGCGGGCTTTCCTCGTGCCGACGCGGCACGACTGGTTCGAGGAGGCGAACGCCGCCCAGTACGCGCCGTTCTGGATGGTGCTCTGCGCCGCGAGCACGCTGGACCAGCTTGCGAACCTGCGGGTGGGTCCCTTCACCTGGTCGCCGGTCGGCACGTGCACCGCGCTGTTCGTGCACGGGCCCGCGCTCGCACCCCTGCTCGACGCCAACCTGCGCAGCAAGATCGACACGGGTGCGGACAGCCGGAAGCTGGCCCTCGACGTGCTGGCGACGCTGCCGACCGACGAGGCGTTCCTGTTGCTGCTCGGCCGGGTGCGGGAGCGGTACGTGCGGCCGGCGCTGCTGTCGGCGATGGCCGCGTTCCCGTCGCGCGCGGCCCGGTTGCTGGCGACCCGGACCGACGACGTGGACGTGCGCAACCTGCTGCGGCTGCACCTGCTGTCCCATCCGGACCTCGTCCTGCCCGAGGGCGTGACGCCGCCCGAGGTGGTGGCCGACGCGCCCGCCGAGGCGCTGCCCAGAGTGCTCGCCGAGCCGCCGTGGGAGCACCGCAAGGCGCAGCCCGACCCCGTGGTGCTCAAGGACGTCCCGGTCCCCGCCGCCCACCTCGCGTGGCTGCCCGGTGAGCGCGAGGAGTGGGCCGCGCTGACGGGCTGGTGGTCCCGGCACTCCGGCGACTGGAACGCGCTGGTCCGGCCCAGCACCGGCAAGCACGACCACAGGCTCTTCGTCGCGGGCCCGGACGAGGTCGCACGCCCGCTGCTCGCCGGCTGGGTGCCCGCCGACACCTGGGACAGCGAGGGCTGGGGCCGGCGCATCGCGGCCCGGTTCGGGCTGGACGCCCTCCCCGCGCTGGTGCGCCTGGCCGCGGCGGACCCGCACGGGTCCGGCGTCGTCCTGCTCCCCTACGCCTCCCCGGACGTCGCCGCGCTGATGGCGGACTGGCTGGTGCGCCTCAAGACCGCCCGCGCGCACGCCGTCGCCTGGCTGTCGCGGCACCGCGAGGCCGCGGCCCGCCAGCTGCTGCCCGCCGCGCTCGGCGCCGCGGGTCCGGCCCGCCGCAACGCCGAGGCCGCCCTGCGCCACCTGCACCTGCACCTGGAGACCGGTGTCGACGTCGTCGCCGTCGCCGCGTCGGTCTCCGCGGAGGCGGCAGCGGCCGTCCGCACGCTGATCGACGTCGACCCGCTCGACGTGCTGCCCGCCAAGATCCCGGTCGTCGGCGACTGGGCCGACCCGGCCCTGCTCCCGCAGGTGCTGCTGGCCGACGGGTCGGGCGCGCTGCCCCCGGCGGCCGCGCGGAACCTCCTGACGACCGCCGCACTGTCCAAACCGGACGCCGTGTACCCCGGGCTGCCGCTCGCGGTCGAGCAGTGCGACCGCGCGTCGCTGGCGGAGTTCGGCTGGGCCGTCTTCGGCCGCTGGCAGGACGTGGAGGCACCCGCGAAGGACGGCTGGGCCCTCACCGCGCTCGGCTGGTTCGGCGACGACGAGACGGTGCGCCGCCTCTCCCCGCTGATCCGCACCTGGCCGGGCGAGAGCCAGCACGCCCGCGCGGTGACGGGCCTGGACGTGCTGGCCCAGATCGGCAGCGAGGTCGCGCTGACCCACCTGAACGGCATCGCGGAACGCGTGAAGTTCAAGGGCCTGAAGGCCAGGGCGCAGGAGAAGGTCGCCGGCATCGCCGCCGCGCTCGGCCTGAGCCGCGACCAGCTGTCCGACCGCCTCGTGCCGCGCCTGGGCCTCGACGACGCGGCGACGCTGGTGGTCGACTACGGACCGCGGCAGTTCACCGTCGGCTTCGACGAACAGCTCAAGCCCTACGTGCTCGACCCGGACGGCAAGCGCCGCAAGGACCTCCCGAAGCCCGGCGCCAAGGACGACCAGGAGCAGGCGCCGGAGGAGCACAAGCGCTTCACCGCGCTGAAGAAGGACGTCCGCGGCATCGCCACCACCCAGATCCACCGGCTGGAACGGGCGATGGTCGACCGGCGCACCTGGACCGCCGAGGAGTTCCACACCGTCCTGGCCGCGCACCCGCTGCTCTGGCACCTCGTCCGCCGCCTGGTCTGGCTCACCTCCGACGGGCAGTCGTTCCGCCTCGCCGAGGACCGCACCCTCGCCGACTCCGGTGACGACGAGCTCACCCTGCCCGCCGGCGCCACCGTCCGCGTCGCCCACCCGGTCGACCTGGCCGGCGCCCTGCCGGCGTGGGGCGAGGTGTTCGCGGACTACGAGATCCTGCAGCCGTTCCCGCAGCTCGGCCGCCCCACCCACGCCTTCACGCCGGGCGAGGACGTCGTCCCGCAGCTGCAGGGGTACGTGGGCCGGGCCATGCCGGTCGGCAAGCTCCTCGGCCTGACGACACGCGGCTGGGAGCGCTGCGAGCCCCAGGACAACGGCACCGAGCCGTGGATGACCCGCCCGCTCCCGTCCGGCGGCGCGCTGGTGGCCTGCGTGGACCCCGGCATCACCGTCGGGGCGGTCGACATGTTCCCCGAGATGACGTTCAGCTCGCTGTGGTTCTCCCCCACCGGCGAGGGTGCCTGGAGCGCCCCGCGAGGCGGCGGTCCCGCCACCTTCGACGTCGACCCGGTGACCGCTTCGGAACTGCTCTCCGAACTGGAGTCCCTGCACGCGTAACACGGGAACGACCGGCCCGTCCCGCACGTCAGACGGGCAGAAGACGTTCACAGTCAACACAGTCACGGATCGAACGCGGGGAGTAGTCAGTGCGCAGGTGGGAGCTCGTCTCCGGAAACTCGGCCAAGTTCTGGGAGATCGGCAGGGAAGGCACGACGGTCACCGTCCGCTTCGGACGGCTGGACACGAACGGCCAGACCCAGACGAAGGACCTCGAGTCCACCGAGGCGGCCGAGGCGCACGTGGCGAAACTGGTGGCGGAGAAGGAGAAGAAGGGCTACCGCGCGCTGACCGAGGCCGGCGCGCCCACCGCGGGCCAGGCCGCGGCCGACCTGTCCACCGTCTCGGGCGCGGGCACGCCGTCCACCGCACCGCCGGTCACCGGCCAGTCCACCACCGGCGCCCCCGCGCTCCCCGCAGACCGGCTCACCGCCGCGGCTGCCACCACCGGCTCCGCTCCCACCCCGCCCGCTCCCTCCGCCGACCGGTCCCCCGCCAAGCCCCTCCCCGCCGACGAGGACACCTGGGTCATGCCCAAGGCCTGGCTGCGCGACGTGATCCGGCAGCGCGGCTTCGACCCGGCACCGGTCTTCACCGTCGACACCGAACTGGCCGAGGAGGCCAGGCGCCGCGTCGGCACCCAGACCGCCACCACGATCGAGCGAATCCTCTCCGAACCGGCGTCCGACCCCGACCTGGTCCACGCGGCGCGCGAACACCTGGCCGGGCGGCCCGACCCGGTGGGCGCGGCGGCGGTCGCGGCCGTCATCGCCGGCGGCGAGCAGGCCGTGCACGCCTGGATCGCCGACCACGGCGTGGTGTTCGCGACGGAGGCGACGGTCGCGTTCACCCGGCTGGCCTCGGCACCGGAGTGGCTGCCGCAGCAGCGCGCGTACGGCAAGGAGCGCCTGCAGTCGCGGGGCGGCTACTTCCACATCGTCCTCGACAGCGTCGAGGGCAGGATGCTCCTGGCCGTGCGCTACGCGCTGGCGGTGGCGTCCGACGCCGAGCGCGAGGCCGCCGAGGCCGCGCTGGAGAAGCTGGACTCCCTCGACCCGCTGACCGAGCCCACCGCCAAGCTGGTGCGGGCGTTCCTCCTGCCCGGGCGGTCCGACTGGTTCGCGGAGGCCGCGCAGACGCCGCACTCGGGCACGCGCTGGTGGATCCTGCCGTGCAGCGCCAGCACGCTCGAGGAGTTCGACAACGCCCAGTCGTCGGTCACCAACTCGGCGTTCGTGCTGCACACGGCCCTGTACGTGCTCGGCCCGGCCATCGCTCCGGTGCTGGCCGCCGCGCTCGACCACCAGTACCAGCTCGCGGACCGCCGCAAGCAGGTGCTGAAGGTGGTCGCGGCGCTGCCCACCGACGAGGCGTTCACGATCCTGCTCGACCGCATCGAGACCAAGTACGTGCGCCCGGCGCTGCTGTCCGCGATGGCGGCGTTCCCGGCGCGGGCCGCCAGGCTGCTCGGCGAACGCTCGGCGCGCAACACCGAGATGCGGCAGCTGCTCAGCGTCCACCTGAAGACCTATCCGCAGCTCACGCCGCCCGAAGGCTTCGTCGAGATCGAGTCCGCGGACGTGCGGGAGGCGCCGGTCGAGGCCCTGCCGCCGTTGCTTGCCTCGCCGCCGTGGCGCAACCGCAAGCCCGCCGTCAAGCCGGTGGTCGTCGAGGGCCTGCCCGTGCCGCACCCGTCGCTCGTGTGGGAGCCGGGTGAACGGGAGGAGTGGCTCACCCTGGGGCGGTACACGCACGCCCGCGTGACGTGGCAGGAGCTGATGAAGGAGTTCCAGGCCAACCGCATCGGCTACCGCATGCGCGACCTGTTCGCGCTGGCGCCCGAGGAGGAGGTGCGGCACCTGCTCGCGGACTGGCACCCGAAGCTGGGCTGGACCTCCGAGAACACGGGCAAGCTGCTGGGCGCGCGGTTCGGGTTCGACGCGCTGCCGCCGCTGCTGCGGATCGTCGAGTCGAACTCCGGCTCGGCCGTGGTCGTGCTGCCGTTCGCGACGCCCGAGGTGGCGGCCTTGATGGCGGACTGGCTGGTGCGCCTCAAGCAGGTGCGCAAGGTCGCGATCGAGTGGCTGGGCCGGCACCGCGAGACGGCCGCCCGCTTCCTCATCCCGCCCGCGCTGGGCAAGGCGGGTGCCGAACGCCGCAACGCCGAGGCGGCACTGCGGTACCTGCACGGCATGGGCGTCGACGTGGTGGCGCTCGCGCCCACCCCGGAGTCGGCCGCCGCGCTGGAGGCGTTCCTGGCCGTCGACCCCGTCGAGGTGCTGCCCGCCCGGCTGCCCGCGATCGGCGACTGGGCGGACACCCGCCTGCTCCCCCAGGTCCTGCTGAAAGACCGCAAGCACGCGCTGTCGCCCGAGGTCGCTCGGCACCTGCTGATGACGGCGGCGCTGTCGAAGCCGGGCGACGTCTACGCCGGGCTGCCGGTCATCCGCGAGGCGCTGGACCGCGACTCGCTGGCGGAGTTCGCCTGGGCCGTCTTCCAGCGCTGGCAGGAGGTCGGCGCGCCCTCGAAGGAGAGCTGGGCGCTCCACGCGCTGGGCTGGTTCGGCGACGACTCCACGGTGCGCGCGCTGTCGCCGTTGATCCGCGTCTGGCCCGGCGAGAGCCAGCACACCAGGGCCGTGTCCGCGCTCGACGTGCTCGCCGACATCGGCACCGAGGTGGCGCTGTCGCACCTGAACAGCATCGCCGAGAAGGTGAAGTTCAAGGGCCTCAAGACGAAGGCCCAGGAGAAGGTCTCCCAGATCGCCACCGAGCTGGGCCTGAGCCGCGACCAGCTGGCCGACCGGCTGGTGCCGCGCCTCGGCCTCGACGAGGAGGCCTCGCTGGTGGTCGACTACGGCCCTCGCCAGTTCACCGTCGGCTTCGACGAGCAGCTCAAGCCCTTCGTCCTCGACCCCGACGGCAAGCGCCGCAAGGACCTGCCCAAGCCCGGCGCCAAGGACGACCAGGACAAGGCACCGCTGGAGCACAAGCGGTTCATGGCGCTGAAGAAGGACGTCCGCGCCGTCGCCTCCGACCAGATCCACCGCCTGGAGCGGGCGATGGTCGACCAGCGCACCTGGACGACCGAGGAGTTCCACACCGTCCTCGCCGGGCACCCGCTGCTCTGGCACATCGTCCGCCGGCTGGTCTGGGTCACCTCCGGCGGGCAGTCGTTCCGCCTCGCCGAGGACCGCACGCTCGCCGACGCCCACGACGACGAGTTCACCTTCCCCGAGGGTGTCACGGTGCGCGTCGCGCACCCGGCGGATCTCGAGGACGAGCTGGAGACGTGGGGCGAGGTCTTCGCCGACTACGAGATCCTCCAGCCGTTCCCGCAGCTCGGCCGGCCGCTGCACGTGCTGAAGTCCGGCACCGACGCGCTGCCGCAGCTGAAGGAGTACTGCGACGTCGACTACCCGGTCGGCAAGTTCCTCAGCCTCACCAAGAAGGGCTGGGTCCGGGGCGAGCCGCAGGACGGCGGTGTCGAGTGCTGGATGACCCGCCCGCTGCCCTCCGGTGGCGCCCTGGTCGCGTCGCTCGACCCCGGCATCGCGGTGGGAGCGATCGACGTCTTCCCCGAGCTCAAGATCACGGAGCTGTGGTTCTCCGCCGACGGCCAGGGCTACTGGTCGTCCCAGCGCACCGCGACGACGAGCTTCGAGACCGACCCGGTCACGGCCTCGGAGCTGCTGTCCGAGCTCGAGTCCCTGCGCGCCTGAGCGCGACCGTCCACTTTCTCAAGCGATACCGGAGGTACAGGCAGTGCGCAGGTGGGAACTCGTCGCGGACGGCTCCGCGAAGTTCTGGGAGATCGGGCGGGAGGGCGCGACGGTCGTCGTCCGGTTCGGACGGCTGGAGACGAACGGCCAGACCCAGACCAAGGAGCTCGCGTCCGACGAGGCGGCGGAGGCGCACGTCGCGAAGCTCGTGGCGGAGAAGGAGAAGAAGGGCTACCGGGCGGCCGGCGCGGCCGAGGTCCCGGACCTGCCCGCCACCGCTCCCGCGCCGGCGTCCGAGCAGGAACAGGCCGTCCCCGTCGACGAGGACACCTGGGTGATGCCCAAGGCGTGGCTGCGCGACGTGATCCGGCAGCGCGGCTTCGACCCCGCGCCGGAGTTCGCGGTCGACGCCGCGAAGGCCGCCGCGTTCCGGCAGGAGGTGCTCGACGGCGCCGAGGAGATCGAGCGGTCCCTGTCCGTGAAGGGCACGGACGAGGAACTGGTGACCGCGGCCCGCGAGCACCTGGCGGGGCGGGCGTCCACGCTGGGCGCCGCGGCGGTCGCGACCCTCGTGAAGGCCGGTGCTCCGGCCGTGCACGCGTGGATCGCCGACCACGGGCTGGACTTCGCCGTGGTCGCGGCCGTCGAGCGCATGACCTTGGCCTTCACGCACCAGTACGACCGGCAGCGCGGCAAGTGGACGGACAGCTGCCTGCAGAGGCTGGACGGGCAGTTCCAGACGTCGGCGACCGACCCGGCGGGCCAGCTGCTCACCGCCGTCCGGTACGCGATCGCGGTCGCGGACGACGCCGGGCGCGAGGCCGCGGAGGCGGCGCTGGAGGAGCTCGACTCCTCGCCGGCGGAGAAGGAGCTGCGGTCGTACCTGCTGCCCGCGCGGGCGGACTGGTTCGCCGAGGCGTGCGAGCAGCCCCGCTCGTCGAACCGGTGGTGGCTGCTGCCGTGCAGCGCCCGCACCCCCGAGGACTTCGAGAAGGCGGACGAGTCGCTCAACGACTACGCGTTCCTGCTCTACACGGCCCTGTACGTGCTGGGCACGGCCGGCACGCCCCGACTCGCCGCGGAGCTCGAGACCGAGAGCTACTACCGGCGGGCCGACGCGCGCAAGCAGGTGCTGAAGATGCTCGCCGCGCTGCCCACCGACGAGGCCTTCACGGTCCTGCTCGACCGGCTGGACCAGAAGTTCGTGCGGGCGGCCCTGCTGTCGGCGATGGCGGCGTTCCCGGCACGGGCGGCACGGCTGCTCGCGCAGCGGGCCACCTCGAACGCGGACGTGCGCCGGCTGCTGCACGCGCACCTGCAGTCCCACCCCGGTCTCACCGTGTCCGACGAGGTCGCCGCGCTGCTCGCCGAGGCGGAGGCGGCGGTCGTGCCCGAGGCGGCCGCGGACGAGCTGCCGCCGCTGCTCGCGAACCCGCCGTGGCTGCGCCGCAAGAAGCCGGTCAAGCCCGTCGTGCTGGCGGACGTCCCGGCCGGCGGGTCGTCGGTGGTGTGGCAGCCGGACGAGCGGGAGCAGTGGCTCGCGGCCGGCGAGGAGTGGAAGCACGACCACCACGACTGGAAGAAGCTGCTCGCGAACTACCACGCCGGCACCATCGGCTACTACGACAACGACCTGTTCCTGCTCGCTCCCGACGACGAGCTGCGGCCCCTGCTGGCCGACTGGAAGCCGAACTACAACTACGGCGGCGACGAGTGGGGCAGGAACATCGCCGCCCGCTTCGGTCTCGACGCGGTGCCCGCGCTGCTGCGGCTGGTCCAGTCCGGCGGCACGGCGGCCGGTGTGGTGCTGCTGCCGTTCGCCACACCCGAGGTCGCCACGCTGATGGCCGACTGGTTCGCGCGCACCAAGCAGGCGCGGCGCTGGGGCGTCGACTGGCTGTCCCGGCACCGCGACCAGGCCGCGCGCCTGCTCGTCCCGGCGGCCGCGGGCAAGCCGGGCGCCGCTCGCCGCAACGCCGAGGCGTCGCTGCGGTACCTGAACGGCATCGGCGTGGACGTGCCGGGCATCGCGGAGCAGTGCGGTGCGAAGGCCGCCATCGACGTCGTGCTGTCGGTCGACCCGGTCGACGTGCTGCCCGCCAAGATGCCGGTCATCGGCGAGTGGGCCGACACCCGGCTGCTCCCCCAGGTCCTGCTCGCGGACCGCAGGCACGCGCTGTCTCCCGAGGCCGCGCACCACCTGCTGATGACGGCGGCGCTGTCCAAGCCCGGCGAGATCTACGCGGGCCTGCCGGTGGCGCGGGAGGCACTCGACCGCGACTCCCTCGCCACGTTCGCGTGGGCCGTCTTCCAGGCCTGGCTGCAGGCGGGCGCGCCGTCGAAGGAGAGCTGGGCGATCACCGCGCTGGGCTGGTTCGGCGACGACTCGACCGTGCGGTCGCTGTCGCCGCTCATCCGGGTGTGGCCGGGCGAGAGCCAGCACGCCAGGGCCGTCGCGGGCCTGGACGTGCTCGCGGACATCGGCACCGAGGTGGCGCTGTCGCACCTGAACAGCATCGCGGAGAAGGTGCCGTTCAAGGGTCTCAAGACCAAGGCCCAGGAGAAGGTCGCGCAGATCGCCGCCGAGCTGGGCCTGAGCCGCGACCAGCTCTCCGACCGGCTCGTGCCGCGACTCGGGCTGGACGACGCCGCGACCCTGGTGGTCGACTACGGCACCCGGCGGTTCACGGTCGGGTTCGACGAGCAGCTCAAGCCGTTCGTCCTCGACCCGGACGGCAAGCGCCGCAAGGACCTCCCGAAACCCGGCGCCAAGGACGACCAGGACAAGGCGCCGCTGGAGCACAAGCGGTTCGCGGGCCTGAAGAAGGACGTGCGCACCATCGCGTCCGACCAGATCCAGCGCCTCGAACGCGCCATGGTCGACCAGCGCACCTGGACCGCGGAGGAGTTCCGGACGGTGCTCGCCGGGCACCCGCTGCTCTGGCACCTGGTGCGGCGGCTGGTGTGGGTCACCGACGGCGGGCAGTCGTTCCGGCTCGCCGAGGACCGCACGCTCGCCGACGTGAACGACGACGAGTTCGTGCTGCCCGACGAGGCCGTGGTCAGTGTCGCCCACCCGGTGGTCCTCCAGTCCGACGCCGCGGCGTGGGGCGAGGTGTTCGCCGACTACGAGATCCTCCAGCCCTTCCCGCAGCTCGGCCGCCCGGTCCACGTCGCGCCGGCCGGCGACCTGCTGCCGCGGCTGAAGAAGTACTGCGACACCCCGTACCCGATCGGCAAGCTCCTCGGCCTCACCAAGAAGGGCTGGGTCCGCGGCACCCCGCAGGACGCCGGCGTCGAGTGCTGGATGACCCGCCCGTTCCCCGGCGGTGGCGCTCTCGTCGTGTCGCTGGAACCCGGCATCGCCGTCGGGGCGATGGACGTCTTCCCCGAGGTCGCGTTCAGCGACGCGTGGTTCTCCCCCACCGGCCGCGGCGACTGGTCCGCGCCACGCGACGCACCCGCCGTCTTCGACGTCGACCCGATCACCCTCTCCGAGCTCCTCTCCGAACTGGAGTCCTTGCAGTCATGACCAGCACCCAGACGACGCAGCGCCCGCCCGCGGAGGTCCGCTTCGCGGACGAGCTCGCGCGGCTGCGCGACACCGACACCGCCCCCAGGCCGCCGGGCTGGGCGCTGAGCCTCGCCGCCGCCCGGCGGTTCGTGGTGGGCGACGAGAAGAGCGGAATCACCAAGAAGTTCGTGGGCGACCCGTCCCTGGTGGACCGGGCGCTGGTCACGCTCGCGACGAGCCGCGGCCTGATGCTCGTGGGTGAGCCCGGCACGGCGAAGTCGCTGCTGTCCGAGCTGATCGCGGCGGCGGTCTGCGGCGAGTCGACGCTGACGATCCAGGGCGGCGCGGCGACGACCGAGGACCAGATCAAGTACTCGTGGAACTACGCGCTGCTGGTGGCCGAGGGGCCGTCGCCGCGCTCGCTCGTCCCGGCGCCGATGCTGCGCGGCATGGCCGAGGGCAAGATCGTGCGGTTCGAGGAGATCACCCGCTGCCCGCTGGAGGTCCAGGACTGCATGCTGTCGATGCTGTCCGACCGCGTGATGGCGATCGGCGAGCTCAACGGCCCGGACGGCATGGTGTTCGCGCAGGACGGCTTCAACGTCATCGCCACGGCGAACACGCGCGACCGGGGCGTCAACGAGATGAGCGCCGCGCTCAAGCGCCGCTTCAACTTCGAGACGGTGTTCCCGATCGCCGACTTCGACGTCGAGCTCGCGCTGGTCGAGCAGGAGGCGGCGAAGCTGCTGGAGCGCTCCGGGGTGGAGCTCGCGCCGAAGCGGGACGTGCTGGAGGTGCTCGTCAGGACCTTCCGCGACCTGCGGGAGGGCACCGACCGGCTGACCACCGTCATGAGCACGGCCGAGGCGGTGTCGGTGGCGCACGCGGTGGGCCTGCGGGGCTGGTTCCTGCGCGGCGAGAGCGGGTCGGCCGCCGACGTCGTCGAGTGCCTGGCGGGCACGGCCGCGAAGGACAACGCCGAGGACCTGGCGCGGCTGCGGCGGTACCTGGAGCAGCACGCGTCGCGGCGCAAGGGCAAGCAGTGGCAGGCGCTGCACCAGGCTCGCCACCTGCTCCCCGGCTGATGGGGGCCGTGTTCGTCGGCGTCCGGCACCACAGCCCCGCCTGTGCCCGGCTGGTCGCCGCCGCCATCGAGGAGCACCGGCCCGCGTACGTGCTGATCGAGGGTCCCGCCGACTTCAACGAGCGCGTGGACGAGCTGCTGCTCGGCCACGAGCTGCCGATCGCGCTGTTCAGCTACTCGGACACGCACGCGTCGTGGTCGCCGTTCTGCGACTACTCGCCGGAGTGGGTGGCGATCACCGAGGGGCGCCGCGCGGGCGCGGAGGTCAGGTTCATCGACCTGCCCGCGTGGCACGAGGCGTTCCGGGACGTCAGCAACCGCTACGCCGACGCCGAGCTGCGCTACACCGAGGTGGTCGACCGGCTGTGCGCGGAGTTCTCGGTCGACAACGTCGACGTGCTGTGGGACCACCTCTTCGAGTCCGAAGAGGACCCCCGGGGCATGGACGAGTACTTCGACCTGGTGCGCGGCACGGCCACGGCCGACGACGGCGACTCGGCGCGGGAGGAGTACATGGCGCGGTGGGTGCGAGCGGCGGTGGCCGACGCGGGCGACCGGCCGGTCGTCGTCATCACCGGCGGGTTCCACACGCCCGCGCTGAAGGCGAAGCTCGACGGAAGCACGGACTGGCCGGAGGTGCCGGAACGGGAGAAGGGCGCGAGCTACCTCGTGCCGTACTCGCACCGGCGGCTGGACGCCTTCACCGGCTACCAGTCGGGCATGCCGTCGCCCGGCTACTACCAGCAGGTGTGGGAGAACGGGTCGCGGCGCGCGGCGGACTGGCTGGTCGAGTCGGTGGCGACGCGGCTGCGGCGCAAGCAGCAGCCGGTGTCCACGGCGGACCTGATCGCCGCGCGCACCCAGGCCGGCGCGCTCGCGCGGTTGCGCGGGCACGCGAACCCGGCGCGCACGGACGTCCTGGACGGGCTCACCAGCGCGTTGATCTCCGAGGACCTGACGCAGCCGCCGCCGTGGACGCGGCGCGGCACGTTGCAGCCCGGCGCCCACCCGGCGCTGGTCGAGATGCTGGGGGCGCTGGGCGGCAGCAAGGTCGGCAGGCTGCACGCGAGCACGCCCGCCCCGCCGCTGGTCAACGCCGTGCAGGAGCTGCTGCGCACGCACGCGCTCGACCACGAGGGCAAGATCTCGCTCGACCTCACGGACCCGCGGGCGTTGGAGCGCAGCCGGATCCTGCACCGCCTGCGGGTGCTGCGGATCCCCGGCTTCGAGCGCACGAGCGGTCCGTCGGAGGGCACGCAGCCGCGACTGGACGAGCAGTGGACGCTGCGCCCGGTCGACGAACGGCTGGCGGCGCTGATCGAGGCCGCCGAGAACGGTGCCACGCTGGAGGAAGCGGCCGGGGTGGCGCTCGAACGCCGGTCGCGGGACGCGGCGCTGCGGGAGCTCGCCGAGATCCTGTTCGACGCGGTGCTGTGCGGCATCTCGACGTTGTCCGGCCGGGTCAAGGAGTCGCTCAACGAGGGCGTCCGGGAGACCGGTGACCTGGCGGCGCTCGGCCAGGTGCTCAGCGGCGTGCTCGGCCTGTGGCGGCACGACCGGCTGTTCGGCACCCGGCGGGACCCGTTGCTGGGCGACGTGATCGACGCGGGCACCACCAGGGTGCTGTGGCTGATCGAGGGCCTGCACGGCGGACCGGCGCCCGCCGACCCGCAGCGGCTCAAGGCGATGGCCGCGACCAGGGACGCCGTGCTGCACGCCGGAACGGCGCTCTCGCTGGACTCCGCCGACGTCGCCGGTGTCGCGATCCGGGTGAGCAACGACGGCGAGGCGCCACCGGACCTGCGCGGCGCGGCGCTCGGGCTGGCCTGGGCGCTCGGCACCCAGCCGGACGTCCGCAAGGTCCGCTCCATCGAGGCGCTCGGCGACTGGCTCGCCGGGTTGTTCGCGGTGGCGCGCGAGGAGGTGCTCGCGAGCCCCGACCTGGTCGGGGTGCTGGACGAGCTGGTCAGCGCGATGACCGAGGACGAGTTCCTGGTCGCGCTGCCCGCGTTGCGGCTCGCGTTCGGCTACTTCCCGCCCAGGGAACGGGAGACGATCGCGGCGACGGTCCTCGACCACCGCGGCGTCGAGGGCAGCGTCCGGGGCGTCACGAAGCTCGGCGCGGACCCGATGGTCGTGGCGGAGGCGATGGCGGTGGAACGGCGCGTCGACGCGCTGCTGGTGAAGGGCGGCCTGGCATGACGGACCTGGAACGCTGGCGGCTCATCCTCGGCGAGCCCGCGTCGCGCTGCATCGGCGGCCTGCAGGGCGAGGCCGCCCGCAGGGACGCCGCGATGGAGTGGCTCTACGGGCGCGATCCCGAACTGGCCGAACGCGGCGTGCGCAAGGGCGGCAACGAGAACTCGGTGCTGCAGACCGTCGACTGGCTGGACGAGGTGCACCGGCTCTTCCCGCGGGAGACCATCGAGCGGCTGGAACGCGACGCGGTCGAGCGCTACGAGATCACCGACGTCGTCACGGATCCCGAGGTGCTGCAACGGATCGAGCCCAACCCGGCGCTGCTGCGCGCGGTGCTGCGGACCAAGCACCTGATGAACCCGGCCGTGCTCGCGATGGCGCGCAAGATCGTCGAGGCCGTGGTGAAGCAGCTGATGGAGAAGCTGAAGACCGAGGTGCGCACCGCCTTCAGCGGCACGCGGTCGCGGCGGCCGAGCATCCACAAGAACTCGCGCAACTTCGACTTCCGGTCCACGATCAGGGCCAACCTCCAGCGCTACCAGCCGCAGGAGCGCAAGCTCGCGATCGAGCACCCGAAGTTCGTCTCGCGCACCAAGCGGCACGTCGAGCAGTGGCAGGTGGTCCTGCTCGTCGACCAGTCGGGGTCGATGACCAGCTCGGTGATCCACTCGGCGGTGACGGCGGCCTGCCTGTGGGGCCTGCCGGGGCTGCGGACGCACCTCGTCGCGTTCGACACCAACGTGGTCGACCTGACCTCGGACGTGACGGACCCGGTGGAGCTGCTGATGAAGGTGCAGCTGGGCGGCGGCACGGACATCGCGAGGGCCGTGGCGTACGGGGCGGGGCTCGTCGACAGCCCGCGCCGGTCGATCGTCGCGATCATCAGCGACTTCTACGAGGGCGGCAGCGAGGCGCACCTGGTCCGCACGGTGAAGGAGCTGTGCGAGCAGGGCACGCACGTGCTGTGCCTCGCGGCGCTCGACGAGGAGGCGAACCCGGACTACGACCGCGCGCTGGGCCAGCGCCTCGCGAACGTCGGCGCCCACGTGGGCGCGATGACCCCGGGACAGCTCGCGGAGTTCGTTGCGGAGAAGCTCAGGTGACCCGATCCGACCTGCTGGCGCTGACCCCGGACGCGCTGGCGGCGCTGGCGAACCGCGGTCTGGTGAAGCGCGCCGTGAAGGAGCTCGACGCGGGTGTCGTCCCGGCGCTCGAGAGCGACGCGGCGGGGACCGTCCAGGGCAAGTTCCCGGACGGCACCACGACGACGTTGCCGCCGGGCGTGGCGCTGGACTCGGCGCAGTGCAGCTGCGGCGCGTCCGGCGTGTGCCGGCACCGCATCGCCGTCGTGCTGGCCTACCAGCGCACCCGGGAGGCCGGCGCGCCGGCCGAGGTGTGGTCGCCGGGCGCGGTGACGGACGACGACCTGGTGGCGTTGATGGGCGAACGCACGCTGCGCCGCGCGCGCCGGGCGTTCCAGGCCGGCTACCGCGCGAAGCTCCGGCGACCGGCGGCGGACGACCAGACCGCGCAGGCGGAGCTGCCGACCTGCACGGTCACGTTCCTCGTGCCCGGCGACCTGTCGTACGTCCACACCGACGCGGTCAACAAGGACGAGGCGACGGCGCTGGCGGTGTGGGCGTTCCGCGAAGCCGACGCCCAGGGCACCGACACCGTGGACGTGGGCGGGGCTCCCACCTCCGCGACGGACCTGAGCGCGGTCGCCGACCTGCTCGACCAGCTGCTGCTCGACGGCGCGACCAACGCGAGCGAGGTGCTGGACGTCGCGTGGCAGCGCCTGCACCGCGACCTGACCGCCCAGCGCCTGCACTGGCCGGCCGCGGTGATCACCGAGCTGCTGGACCAGCTGTCCGCGTACCGCCGCAGGAGTGCCGGCTACGAGGCGGAGCGGTTCGCCGCGCTGCTCACCGAGCTGCACGCGCGGATCACCGCCACGGGTCCCCGCGCGGAGGTGCTGGGGCCGGACGAACCGGCGGAGACGCCGTTGCGCCGGGTGCGGCTGACGGCGCTCGGTGCGCGGGTGCGGGCCGAGAACGCCGTGGACGTGTACTTCGCGTCGGGCGACGTCGTGCTGGTGCAACGGGACACCCCCTTGCGCACCGGTCAGCGCCTCGCCGCGTCGAACGTCGTCTCGGAGTCCGCGACCCGCAGCGCGAGCCGGGTGGTGGCGTTGAAGACGAGCAGGGTCGCGAAGACCTCGCTGACCCCGGTCGGCACGGCCTGGGACCACCTGCCGCGGGCGCTGGTGGTCGACGACTACGACGCCGCGGCCGCGCACCTCGCCGAACTGCCGCCGCGGCAGGTCCGAGCACGGGTCGAGGCGGAGCTGGTGCGCGCGGTCCGCGTCGCCGAGGTGACCGACCTGGTCTACGACCCCGCCGCGCAACGCCTGACGGCCACGCTGCACGGCCCGGCCGGTGGCACGTGCGTCCTCGAAGCGAACCACCGGGCCGTGGCGCCCGGCTCGCTCGACGCGCTGGCGGCGGCGTTGCGCACGGGACCGACGACGGTCACCGGTTCGGTGCGCCGCCATCGCGGCACGCTGGTCGTCGATCCGCTGGCCGTCCACACGGAGGCGGGCGTGGTGGTGCTCGACCTGGCGGCGGACACGTCACCGCAACCGCTTCCGCCCGGTGTCACGGCGTCGGACCCGTTGAGCGCGAGCGTGGACAGCGCGCTGTCCGTCCTAGCCGAGGCCGCGCACCGAGGCCTCGACCACCTGACGGACGGCCTGCTCGCCCGCGTGCGCGAGGTCGGCGCGCACCTGCGCCGCACCGGCCTGGCCACGGCGGCGGACCGGGTCACGGCGTTCGCCGACGGCCCGGCCACGGCCACCTGGCTCAGCGCGCACCTGCGGCTGCTGGTCACGGCCGACACCCGCTGACCGGGCCGGTGCCGCCTGGACCGAGGACGTCGGGTCGACGCGCTGCGACAGCACGTACGACTCGGCGGCCTCGGCCACCCGCCCGAGCCGTTCCAGCACGAACCCCCGGAGGTAGGCCGCTCGCGCCGCACCCGCTCCACCCAGCGCCACGCCACGGCCGTAGGCCTCCTCCGCGTCGTCGAGCAGCCCGCACGCGGCCAGGGCGTCCCCGCGCAGCGCCCACGTCCGGTCGTCGCCGGGACTGAGCTCGACCAGCTCGCCGGTGTAGCCGGCGGCGCGCTGCGCGAGGCCGGCCGAGAGGTGGGTCCGCACGAGGAAGCTGTACAGCGCGTAGGCCTCGTCCGCCCACGCCAGCCGGTCGATCTCGGCGTCTCCCGGCGTGGTCGAGGTCAGGCTCTCCAGCGCCCGCCCGAGCAGCCGGTGCGTCTCGCTGATGTCGTGCCGCACGAACGGCACCACGGCGATCGCCCGGTGCAGCCGGGCCCGCTGCAGTGCTCCGGCGAACCCGCCGCGCGGCAGTTCCGACGAGGCCTTCGTCGCGAGTGCGGCGGCGGCCCGCAGGGACGTGGAGTCGGCGCCCCGCGCGGCGTTGCGGAACACCACGTATAGCGCGAGGTCGCGGCGCGTCTCGGCGGGCAGGCCGGAACGGGCGCCGCGCAACGCCATCGCCTCGACGGCGGAGGCCGGGAGGTGGCAGCGCAGGACGGCGAGCTGTTCCAGGGCGAGGTCCGGTGACAGCACGTGGGTGCGGGCGTCGATCACGCTGAGGCCGATCACCGACGCCGCGCTCCGCGGATATCCCAGGCGCAGCAACAGGTCGCAGGCGAGCCGGCGTTCGGAGGTGCGCAGCGACCCGAGGGTGCGTTCGTGCACCCGCCACCACAGCTCGGAGGCCAGGTCGACGGGGAAGGACGTCATGTCGGAGCCGGCGCCGTCGAGCCGTCCCCAGCTCGCGGCGGTCAGCAACCGCAGGTGGGCCGACGGCGGCGGTTCGAAGCGCGGCACGGCGGACGACGTGCCCGCCACGAACGCCTTGGCCATGGCGTGGGTGATCCGCGCGTGCAACGCGGAGGTGGCCACGGGAGCGGACAGACCGGCGTGGACACCGCAGGCGACGGGGACTCCGGCGGTGCGCAGGGCGCGCAGCCGGTCGGCCAGGGCGCGGGGGCTCGGGTCGATGCGGTACCGCGGCATCGCGGTCATGCGTGCCTCCCTCAGTTCAGCAGTTCCCAGCCACGCCGGGTCAGGCGGTGGCGGACCGACCGGCCGTTGCGGTGGGTGGAGACGAACCCGGCGGTGCGCAGCGCGGTCGCGTGCTGCGACGCCGTCGGCAGGCTGATGCCCACGTGCCTGGCCAGTTCGGTGGTCGTGCGCTCGGACGTCAGCGCGCGCAGCACGAGCGTCCGCGTCCGCCCCAGGGCGAGCTCGAGGCTGCCTCCGCTCGGCTGCGGCGCCGTCACGGGGTAGAAGAGCAGCGGCTGCGGTTCGGCGAACAGCGACACCGCGGGCCGGGTCAGGCCGTTCAGCACCGGGACGATCAGCATTCCCGTGCCGTGCAGGGAGATCTCGGACTCCCACGTGAGCTCGACGTGCAACGCGGGCGGTGTCCACGAGATCGACGGGTGCAGGTTGCCGAGCAGGCTCCCGAGGCCGTGCGCGACGGCCTGCGCCGACCGCAGCCGCACCTCGGCGTCGAACGCCTGGCGCGTCTGCGCCCAGTGCGGCCCGAGCAGCTCGCGGAACCCCGCGGTCAACGCCGCCTTCAGGTCCTGGCGAGCGGCCGGCGTGCCCGCCGCGTACGACCGCAGCCACGGCGACGTGGTGCCCAGCATGCTCGCGATCTGGTCGCGCACCCGCGTGGAGGGCACGTCGAGCACCTGGCGCACGGCCTCGTCGAAGTCGGGGCGCGCGGAGTTGAAGAAGTCGGGGATGAACCGCCCCGGCCGGACGAGCTCGGCGAGCGGGCGGATCCGCGGCAGCAGCAGGCGGTCCCAGGCGCCGCTGTGGACGGTGAACACCAGCTCGTACATCGGCAGCGGCGCCGGCGCGAACCGCGTGCGCGCGAGGTCTTCCAACTCGAACAAAATCGTCAGCCCGCGGCCTTTCGGCGCGGACTCGGACAACACCATCGGCATGTGCTTTCCCCCCGGAGTGCAACCACTTCCGACGGTACGCAGATTTCGTTGTCCGGCGTCAGGCCCGCCGAAGTTGACAACGTCCAGTGGACAACGCCGAACGGGCTTGTGCCGGCTGTTCGGCGCCTCAGCGGCTGGTCACGGCTTTGCTCGCGCCGTTCGACCGAATCTTGGGCGCACCCGCGGCGGATCAGCCGCATCCCTCGGTCGAGTGCACGGGAAATGGGATCAGCACAACCGTCGGAATCGATTTACCGGCCCACGGGATCACTCCGGGCGGGACGCCTCCGCCACGCGGGCGTGCAGCCGCTCGCGGACCTGGTCCGGCGTGTACGCGGCGCGGCGGCGCTGGTTGCGGGCCACGACCACGCCGCTGGTCGCGACACCGGCGAAGGCGGCGATGCCGAGCAGCTTCCAGAGCTTCATGTGCATAGGGTACGGGGCTATGCCGACAACTCTGGACCAAGCCGTCGAGATGACCCGCACCGGTGACGTGTGGGTGTTCCGCGGGCGCAGTCCTGCGGACCGGGCGATCCAGGCCATGACGAACAGCCCCGTCAACCACGTGGGAATGGCGATCGTCATCGACGACCTGCCGCCGTTGATGTGGCACGCCGAGCTCGGCAAGTCGCTCAAGGACATGTGGAGCGGCACGCACCAGCGCGGTGCGCAGCTGCACGACCTGCGCGACGCCGTGGTGACGTGGCACGACAAGTACGGGCAGCGGGCGTGGCTGCGGCAGCTCGACCACGACGTGACGCGCGAGATGGAGGACGCGGCGCTCAGGACGGTGGCGCGGCTGGACGGCACGCCGTTCCCGTCGACGGCCAAGCTCGCCTCCCGGTGGCTGCGCGGGCGGGTCCCCGTGGGACCCAAGGCCGAGGCCTCGCTGGAGAGCGCTTTCTGCGCGGAGGTCGTGGCCGTGACGTACGAGGAGATGGGACTGCTGCCGAAGCGCCGCCCCAACTGGTACGACCCCGGCCGGTTCTGGAGCGGCGACGACCTCGACCTGCTGGGCGGCGCGAAGCTCGGCAGGGAGATCGAGATCGTCGTGCTCTGACCGGTCTGTCCGCAAGAGGACTGATAACCATCAGCCACTTGACCGGCGGCGAGCGGCCCCAACACGATGGGAGCGGTCTCACCACCGGGAGCTGACAACGATGTCGCGACTGCTCGTCCTCGTGCTCGCCCTGCTGTTGCCCGCCGCACCCGCCGTCGCCGCGCCGACCGGCTGGACCGTCACCGGACCGGGCCAGGTCACCGCGGAAGTGACCCTGACCAGCGGAAACCTGACCCTCGCGATCAAGAGACAGGGCAGAACGGTCCTGCGGCCCGCCGCCGTCGGGCTCACCACGACCGCCGCCGACCTGACCAGGGACCTGGTCTTCACCGGGCGCACCGACCGCGTTGTCACCGACCGGTACACCATGCCGCACGGCAAGCGCCTGCAGCGCTCCACCAGCGCGACCGAGTCGACCCTGGGGTTCCGCAACGCGAACGGGAGCTTCGACCTCGTCGTGCGCGCGGCACCGGACGGCGTCGCCTACCGGTACGTGCTGAACGCCGCCACGGTCACGGCGGAGGCGTCGAGCTTCCAGGTCCCCGCCGACTCCAAGGCGTGGCTGCTGCCCTACAACGCCTGGTACGAGAACAACCGCGTGCGCACGACCGCGGGTGCGGCGAGCGGCGAGTTCGGCTACCCGTCGCTCTTCCAGGTGGGGCAGGACTTCGCACTGCTCACCGAGTCCGATGTGGATGGACGCTATGCCGGCAGCAGGCTGCGCGGGAACGGCAGCGGGTTCCAGGTAGTGCTGGCCGACGCGCAGGTGCAGTCGACGGGGACGACGCCGTGGCGCACCGCGATCGTCGGCGACCTCGCCACCGTCAGCACGTCCACCCTCGTCGACGACCTCGCCACGCCCGCGAAGTACAGCGACACGTCGTGGATCAGGCCGGGCAAGGTCGCGTGGTCGTGGCTGAGCGAGCACTCCAGCCCCGGCGACTTCGAGCGGCAGAAGCAGTACGTGGACTTCGCCGCCCGCAACGGGTGGGAGTACTCCCTGGTCGACGAGGGCTGGAGCTCGGCGTGGGTGCCGGAGCTCGTCCGCTACGCGCGGGCCAGGGGCGTGGAGATCCTGCTCTGGATGCGCTGGAGCGACCTCGACACGCAGCAGGAACGCGACACCGTGCTGCCCAGGGTGAAGCAGTGGGGCGCGAAGGGCGTGAAGCTCGACTTCATGGAGTCGGACTCGCAGGAGCGCTACCGCTGGTACGACGCGGTTCTGCAGAAGACGGCGGACCTCAAGCTCATGGTCAACTTCCACGGTTCGACCATCCCGCACGGCCTCGCCCGCACCTGGCCGCACATCCTCTCGATGGAAGGCGTGCGCGGCGCCGAGAACTCACCGCCCGCCGCCAACAACCCCGTGCAGTTCTTCACCCGCAACGTCGCCGGCTCGATGGACTACACGCCGGTGTCGCTGGAGGTCGGCACGAGGGAGGCGACGGTCGCGCACGAGGTCGCGCTCCCGGTCGTCTACGAGTCGGGCTGGACGCACTTCGCGGACAAGCCCGAGGCCTACGAACGGCATCCGCAGGCGTTGCGCTATCTGAACCAGCTCCCGACGGTCTGGGATGAGACCCGGCTGCTCGACGGCGACCCGGACTCCCACGCCGTGGTCGCCCGCCGCAACGGCGACCGGTGGTTCCTCGGCGGCATCGCGACCCAGGACCGCACTCTCAAGGCACCGCTGGCGTTCCTCGGCGGCGGGCAGTGGCTGGTCGAGACCGTCCGCGACCCCGCCACCCGCGCCGACGTCGTCCGCGACCGCCAGGTGCTGCGCGGCACCGACACGCTCAGCGTCCCGGTCCGCCGCAACGGCGGCTTCGCGGCGGTCGTCTGCCGCTACCGGTCCGGTCTGCAGACGTGCGACCAGCCGATCCGCCAGACCCCGAAGACCACGCTGACCGTCTCCCCTGCCACGGCCGCCGACACGCCACCGGGCTCGACGCTCGACGTCAGCGGCACGTTCACCAACGGCGACAAGGAGATCCGCGACGTCACGCTCACGGCCGTCGCGCCGGAGAGCTGGACCGCCGGCGGAACGGCGGTGCGGCGCCAGAAGCTCGCGCCGGGTGAGTCGGTCACCGGCAGCTGGCGGCTCACGGCGGGCTCGCGGATCGGCCCGGTGGACGTGCCGGTCGTCGCGACGTTCGGCGACGGCGTGCACGTCGAGCAGGCGGTCAAGGCGTTCGTGCCGCCACCGGTGCCGGGCAACGGCGCTCAGGTCAGCGACCTGCCGTTCATGAGCGAGTCCAACGGCTGGGGACCGGTCGAACGCGACCGCTCCAACGGCGAGAGCGACGGCGGTGACGGCAGGCCGCTGACCATCGGCGGAGTCACCTACGCCAAGGGACTCGGCGTGCACGCTCCGTCCGAGGTCTCGATCTACCTCGGCCGCGGCTGCGAGCACCTCACCGCCATGCTCGGCCTCGACGACGAGACCGAGCAGCCGGGTTCGGTCTCGTTCCAGGTGTTCGGCGACGGCACGGCGTTGTACGACAGCGGAACCGTCGCGGGCAGGGGCGCGGCGCGGTCGGTCGACGTGGACGTGACGGGGGTCAGGATGCTGAGCCTGCGCGTCACCGACGGCGGCGACGGCAAGAACTTCGACCACGCCGACTGGGCGGAGCCGATCCTCACATGCTGATCACCCGACGGCTCTTCCTCACCGCCACCGGACTCCTGGCCCTGGCGCCGAAGGCCGGCGCCGCCGAGCTCGCCCGGGTGAAGGACACCTACTACGAGGTGCTGCTCAGGCACACCCGGTGGGCCGAGACGCAGTTCGACGCGACGGCGGGACGGTACCGGCGCACGGACTTCGGGTTCGCGGTCGTGCTCGGCAACGCCGTGCTGCTGACCAGGGGCACCTACGACGCGGCGCTCGCGGGCGTCGAGAAGGACGTGCTCCGGCAGCACACGCTCGCCACGATCAGGCACTTCGCGGCGAGCAACGTCCTCGCGGGCGGCACCGAATGGGGCAAGACCCTGTTCTGGGACACCACCTTCCAGTCGTACTTCGTGCTGGCCGCCCGCCTGCTCTGGCAGGACCTCGACGCACCGACGCGCGCGGACGTCGAGGCGATCGCGCGCGGCCAGGCCGAGTACACGACGTCGCTCGGCACGGCCGACGACCCGCGTTCCGGGAGCTGGACGCCGAACGGCGCGACGGGCGGCTACCGCGGCGACACGAAGCTGGAGGAGATGGGCGTCTACGCGCAGGCGCTCACCCCCGGACTCGCCTGGCACGGCGACGGGCCCGGCTGGCGCGAGGCGTTCACCCGTTGGAGCCGCAACGAGGCGGGTCTACCGGCGGCCGACCTCGCCAATCCCTCCACAGTGGACGGTGTACCGATCTCGGCGAACACCGCCACGAACCTGCACGACACGTTCCTCGTCGAGAACCACGGCTCGTTCGGCCCGCACTACCAGGAGGAGCTGTGGCGCACCTCGGGCCGCAACGCCGTGCACTTCCTGCTGGCGGGCCGGCCGCTGCCGGAGGTGCTGACCAGGCAGCCCAACGGGGAACTGCTGTGGCGCACCATCCTCGCGACGATGAGCGACGCCGGCGAACCGCTGATGCCGATGGTGAACGACCGCGAGCACCTCTACGGCCGCGACGTCATCCCGCTCGCGTTCCGCTCCACCGTGCTGGGCGACGCGATGGCCGCCCGCGCGGAGGTCGCGCTGGCGTCCCGGCTGCTCGCCTACCAGGCGCACCCACCGGTCCACCGGCTCGCGAAGTTCTCGGGTGAGCCGAAGTACGAGCCGGAGGCCCGCGCGGAGCTCGCGATCAGCTACCTGCTGCACGAGCTGCGCCCGCCGGCGACTCCGGTGCCGGAGGAGGACTTCTTCGCACGGGTGGCGATCACGATCGACCACGGCGCGGACCCCGGTCTGCTGACCCACCAGTCCGCACTGGCGTGGGCGGGCACGGTCACCAAGCAGGGCTTCACGAAGTTCGCCTGGCAGCCACGGCACGACGACTGGCTGTTCAAGATCAGCGGTGCCACTCCGATGCTGCTGCCCGCGAAGGCGGTCACGGGACGCAACGTCGTCGTCCACCAGCAGGTGCGGGACGGGTTCGACGCGACGGCGGCCCTGCTGCGGTTCGCGGACGGGTTCGCCGGCACCGCCACCCTGCCCACCGGCACGATCGTGTGCGCGCTCCCCCAGCCAGGACGCGTGGACGTGCACAACCTCGCGATGGCCGGGATGCCGGGCCTCACCGGCTCCCGCACCTACACGGGGTCGGCGGGCAGGGTGTCCGTCCCGGCCCGCGAGGGTTTCCGGGTCGACGAACTGACGTTTTCGGGGACAACCGCACGTCACGTCCGCATGGTCGGCGTGACACCGCACCCGACCTACGGCTACTCGCTGTTCGACTTCGAGGTGAACTCGCGGCAGAAGTTGCCTGCCACGGCGTCGTCGTCCGACCCCGGCTACGAACCGGCGAAGGCCACCGACGGCGACCCCGCCACGCGCTGGGCGGTCGCCCGCGCCGAACGCGGACGTGCCGACAGCTGGATCGCCGTCGACCTCGGCACGGCCACGACGGTGCGGACCGTGCGGCTGCGCTGGGAGACGGCCGCGGCGGGCGCCTACCGGATCGAGACGTCGGAGAACGGCACCGACTGGACGACGGCCGCCGAGTACCCGCGCCCCGACCTCAGCACCCCGGGCTGGCTCGACGTCGACGGCCGCGCGGGGTTCGTCGCCCGGTCCGGCGCGATCACCGTGCAGGGCGACACGATCACGCTCCCGGCCGGCCTGGTCGAGGGGTACGTCCGCGCCGACCTGCGGGCGATCGCCGCGGAACCGGCGCCGGAGTGCCCGGACCGGGTGCGCGCGAGCACGGCGGACGGGTTCCTCACCCTGTTCAACCTGTCGGACGCCGACGTCACCGGAACCGTCCGTCTGCGCGGCACCCGGCTTTACCGGGGCACGCAGGTGACCACGAGCAGCGGCACCGACTACGCGCTCACGCTGCCCGCCGCCACCGCACGGGTCGAGGCACCGTGGTTCACCGCCCGCGGCATCCCACCGGGCATCACGGCGGTCGTGCACGACGCCGGGAGGGTCACGTTCCGCGGCGGCCCGGCCCGCTTCACGCTGACCCACCGCGACGGCTTCTCGCTGCCGGTCGTGCTCGGCCCGGCGGAGCGCACGGTCACGGTGCCCGGTGCGGCGGCGTTCCCGTTCGACGACCTCGCGCTGGGCCGCGTCACGTTCCCGAACTCCGTGCTGCCACCCGGCATGAGCGACCCGGCGAACGCCGTCGACGGCTCCGACCGCACCGCGTGGACTCCGGGACGGGACGGCCGCATGGTCGTCGACCTCGGCGCGCCGCGCGCGGTCGGCGCGGTCAGTCTCGGGTGGACAGAGGGGACACCGCCTCCGCACACCGTCACCTACAGCCTCGACGGGAAGTCCTACGGGACCTCGAAGACGGCGCGGTATGTGGCGGTGTCGACGCGCTGGCAGCCGGGCCACGCCTCGCTGAGGAGTCTCGGTTTAGCTCCCGGCTAGTCGGCAAACCAGGAGCATGGTCGACAGAATGCGTTCTGCGGCGCGGGAAAGCGCGTTCAGGGCGTTGTGGGACGTACCGCGGTTGCTGCGTCACCCGGTGTGGCGCGACGCCGATCCGGACCAGGGCGGCGGCCTCGGTGTCGTCCTGGTGCCCGGTTTCGGGGCGGGCGGCGTGAGCCTCGCGCCCGCCGGTTCCTGGCTGCGCGCCCGCGGCTACCGGCCGGTCGCCGCAGGGGTCGGGTTCACCGTCGGCTGCACCGCGGACCTGCTGGCGAAGGTCTTGCACAGCACCGAGGAGCACGCCGAGCGCACCGGTCGCCCCGTGGTGCTGCTCGGCCAGAGCCGTGGCGGCGGCATCGCGCGTCTGGCCGCCGCCCGGCGGCCGGACCTGGTGCACGGGCTGGTCATGCTCGCCAGCCCGGTCCTGGACCCGCTGGGCGCCCACCCGAACGTCATGCGCGTCGCCCGGTTCCTCACGCGCCTGGCCGCGGCGGGCGTTCCCGGTCTGCTCGACGACGACTGCATGCGCGGCCCGTGCTTCGACGAGCACGGGCGGGTTCTCGCGGAACCGTTGCGGGTGCCCGCCCTTTCGATCTTCTCGCGCTCGGACGGCGTCGTTCCGTGGCAGCTGTGCCGGGACCCGTGCGCCGAGTGCGTCGAGGTGCACAGCACGCACACCGGCATGGCGTTCGACCCGGAGGTCTACGAGCTGCTCGGCCCGCGGCTCGCCGGCTGGGTCACCGGCACGACGCGCGCGTCCAGCAGCTCGCCGCCGGCGACGTCCAGCAGCCCGATCGTGCCGTGCGGCTGACGTCGTTTGTCGGTGGGCGACCCGGGGTTGAACACCCGCAGCCCGTCCTGTTCCTCGTCCCACGGGACGTGCGAGTGTCCGAACACGACCAGCCGCGCGGACGGGAACCTGCGCCGCATCCTGGCCCACCGCCCGGTCTTCTGGCCGCTGTCGTGGATCATCGCGACCGGCAGCCCGCCGACGTCGAGCTCGACCGTCTCCGGTGCGCCCCACTCCGCGACGTCCGGCCCGTCGTTGTTGCCGCGCACCGCGACGACCGGCGCGTACTGCGCCAGCTCGTCCAGCACGGACGGCACGCACACGTCACCGGCGTGCAGGATCAGGTCGGCTGACCGGAGGTGCTCAGCCACGGCGGGCGGGCACCGCTTCCAGAACCGCGGCGCG
Organism: Lentzea sp.; assembly: GCF_036380075.1. Taxonomy (NCBI): domain Bacteria; kingdom Bacillati; phylum Actinomycetota; class Actinomycetes; order Pseudonocardiales; family Pseudonocardiaceae; genus Lentzea; species Lentzea sp. Next base: position 45,567 of record NZ_DASVFL010000231.1, read on the forward strand.
TGGGTGTCGGACAGCACGACCACTCTCACGTCCCCGACGGTAGCCGGACCGGCTCCCCGCCGCCGGTCCGGCCGCGGCGTCAGAGGCCGCCGCAGTCGTTCTCGTACGGCAGGTTCGCCCGGTTGTCGCCCACGAAGAAGATGGCGCTGGCCAGGTAGCGGCCACCGTCCATGCTGCTCACCTTGATCCAGACGTCGTTGTAGATGCCGTACGCCTGGACCATCTCGCCGCGCGTCCAGCAGATGCCGTTCGCGGTCGTGCCCGCCTTCATCACCCACGCGACCGGGCAGGCGGTCGACTCGCAGGTGCGGACGTTCACGTCGGCCCACGTCGTCACCTGCGGGTACGGCGGCAACGGCACGTCCGCCTGCGCAGCCCCGGTTCCCGCGATGATCGCGAGCACGGCGAACAGGCTCCCCAGTAGCACTCTCATGCTTGTCCTCCCAGTAATCGGTCGATCACTTCGAGGAGACGCGGGCCGCGCGTTTGGGGTTGCACGACGCGGGTACCTGCACGGAATGGCGAGGGCTGTCTGGAGCGGGTCGATCAGTTTCGGCCTGGTGACGATCCCGGTGGAGCTGTACAGCGCCACCGAGGACCACACCGTGCACTTCAACCAGTTCCAGCGCGGCACGTCCGACCGCATCCGGTACAAGCGCGTGAACGAGCGCACCGGCCGCGAGGTGCCCTACGACAAGATCGTGAAGGGCCACGAGGTCGAGAGCGGCGAGTACGTCGTCGTGGAGCCGGAGGAGCTCGACGAGATCGCCCCCGGACGGTCGCGGACGCTCGACATCGAGGCGTTCGTCGACCTCGATGAGATCGACCCGGTGTACTTCCAGAAGACCTACTGGCTCGGGCCCGCGAAGGCCGAGTTCTCCCGGCCGTACCTGCTGCTGGCGCAGGCGATGAAGAAGACGAACCGCGCGGGCATCGCGATGTTCGTCATGCGCGGCAAGCAGTACCTCACGGCGCTGACGGAGGACAGCGGGATCCTCGCCGTCCACACGCTCTTCTTCGCCGACGAGGTGCGCAAGCCCGCGGACGTGCTCGACGTGGCGCCGGAGGGCCGTGCGCCGCGCGGCAAGGAGCTCGACATGGCGGTGTCGCTGGTCGAGTCCATGGCCGACGACTGGCGGCCGGAGGACTACCGCGACACCTACACCGAACGCGTGAACCAGCTCATCGAGGACAAGCGGAAGGGCCGCGAGATCGTCGTCGAAGACGAGCCCGCCGCGGCCACGGACGTCGTGGACCTCATGGAGGCGTTGCAGCGCAGCGTCGAGGCGAGCAAGAAGAAGCGTGGCGGCAAGAAGAAGGCTGGTTAGCCGACGACCAGGGCGGTCGCGTTGTCCGTGCCGCCCGCGTACAGCGCCGCCCGCACCAGCCGTTCGGCCGTCGCGTTGCCGGACATGATCGCCTCGATCCCGTTGTGCCCCAACGGCCCGGACACGCCGTCGGACACCAGCGCGAGCCGCGGCGCCCGCGTCGAGGCCCTGCCGATGTTCTCAGGCGTCGCGTGCCGGACGGTGTTCGTCACGACGTGGTCCATGCGCTTCTCCGCCACGATCCCGCGGTCGCGGAAGTACTGGCCCACCGTGTGGTCGGTGGTGAGCTGGACGAGGTCGTCGCCGTCCGAGGCGTACGCGCGGGAGTCGCCGGCCCACGCCACGTCGAACCCGCCGTCCGGGCGGGCCGCGGCGACGACGATCACCGCGTCGCCGAGGTGGACCTGGAGCGCGTCGCGGGCGGCGAGGATCGCGGCGACCGGGTCGGTGAGCAGAGCGGCGGCCTGGGCCGCGGCGTGCGCGGCCTCGGCGGCGGCCGGGGAGTCACCCACCCCGTCGGCGACGACGAACGTGCGGCGGCCGTTGGCGAACGCGTCGGCGTTGTGCGTGCGCGGCCCTCGGTCCGACGCGTGGGACACGGTGAGCGCGGTGCCCAGCGGCGTGGTGGGCAGTGGCATGGTGCGATCGATCAGCATGGCGGACCTCCCTGTACTCCAGTGAGCCGTGCGCGACTGGGAGTCTGCTGTCAGCAGCCTGAGAAAAGCTCTAGAGTTCCGCCGCCCCGCGAAGCCGCCGCCACGGGATGCGGGCCCGGACATCGGGGTACCCCGGGACGCGCTGCCGGTGAGCCGGCGCGGCTGGTGGGCGAACTGCGAGAGCTGTTCCTTTTGTGAGCACCTCTCGGGAACGGTTACGGTGATCATCGTGCGGTTCACGGTCTTCGGCGGGGTCTCGGCGCGGGTGAACGGCCGCGTGGCCGAGTTCGGCCCGACCCGGCTGGGAGCCCTGCTGGGGGTGCTGCTCGTGGACGCGGGCCGGGTGGTCAGCACCGACGAGCTGGTGGAGCGCGTCCTGGGCGACGCGCCGCCCCCGCGGGCCCGCGCGATGACGCAGACGTGGCTGACCCGGCTGCGGCACACGCTGCCCGGCCTCATCGAGCGGGGCGCGGCCGGGTACGCGCTGCGGGTCGACCCGATGGAGATCGACCTGCACCTGTTCCGGCACCTGGTGCGTTCCGGCAGGCCGGCCGAGGCGCTGGCGCTGGCCCACGCCGAGCTGCTCTCCACCCTGGACACGCCGTGGGCGGTGCAGCAGCGCGCGGACTTCGCCGGCGAGCTGCTCACGGCCCGGCTCGACCACCTCGACACGCGCCTGGACGACGGCGAGCACACCGCGCTGCTGCCGGAGCTGCGCCTGCTCGCCGGGCAGCGGCCGCTGGACGAACGCGTGGCGGCGCAGCTGATCAGGGCGTTGCAGGGCAGCGGTCACACGGCGGAGGCCGTCGAGCACTTCGAGGCCGTGCGCGCCCGGCTGGCCGACGAGCTGGGCGCCGAACCGTCGCGGCACCTGACGACGGTGCACCGGCGGCTCCAGTCGGCCTCGGCACCGCGGCAGCTACCGGCGGCGCCCAAGCCGTTCACCGGCAGGGCGGTGGAGCTCGCGGCCCTCGACCAGGCACCGCACGGCGTCGTGGTGATCACCGGCACCGGCGGGGTCGGCAAGACCTCGCTCGCCGTGCACTGGGCGCACCAGGCGGCGGAGCGGTTCCCGGACGGCCAGCTCTACGTGAACCTGCACGGGTTCGGGCCCAGCGGCGCGGCGGTGAGCCCCGGCGACGCGCTGCTGCGGTTCCTGTCCGCGCTCGACGTGCCGCGCGCGAAGGTGCCGCACGACCTGGCCGGCCAGTCGGCGCTGCTGCGGGACGCGCTGGCGGACAAGCGGGTGCTCATGGTGCTGGACAACGCCACCGACACCGACCAGGTCGAACCGCTGCTGCCGCGCACGCCGACCACGCACGTCGTGATCACCAGCCGCACCGAGCTCAAGCCGGCGCACGCGCACTCGGTGCCGTTGGGCCTGCTGCCGCCCGACGACGCCCGCGAGCTGCTGGCCGCGCGGATCGGCCACGAGCGCGCCCGTGCCGAACCGGAGGCGGTCGACACGGTGGTCCGCCGCTGCGCCCGCCTCCCGCTGGCGCTCGCGGTGGCCGGCGCGCGGGCGGCGACGCAGCCGGAGTTCCCGCTGGCGGCACTGGCCGACGAGCTGGCCGACCTCGACGCGTTCGCCGACGACGATGACGTGACGGCCGACCTGCGGTCGGTGTTCTCCCACTCCTGCAAGGCGCTCAGCCCGCCCGCGCTGCGGCTGTTCCGGCTGCTGGGCCTGATGCCGGGCTCGGACATCGGCCTCGCGGGCGCCGCTTCCCTGGCCGCGCTGGAGCCGCCCGAGACGAAGGCGCTGCTGGCGGAGCTGTCGCGGGCGAACCTGCTCGACGAGTCGGAGCCAGGCCGGTTCACCTGCCACGACCTGCTGCGCGACTACGCGGCGGAACTGGCGCTGGAGGGCGAACGGGACGAGGCGCTGCACCGGCTGCTCGACCACCTCGCGCTGACGGCCGTCGAGGCGGGCGTCGCGTTCACCCCGACCCGGTACCGCCCGGCCACCCCGGAACCGGCTCCCGGCGTGGTCGTCCCGTCGTTCACCACCCGCGAGGAGGCACGGGCGTGGCTGATGAGCGAGCACCCGACGCTGATGGCGGCGATGCCCCGCGGCACGCCGGTGCAGACCTGGCTGATGGGCTGGTCGCTCGCCGACGTCCTCGACCGCCAGGCCCACCACCGGGACCTGCTGGCGTCGCAACAGCTCGCGGTCGCCGCGCTGGAGCAGCTCGACGACACCGACGGGCTGGGCCGCACCCTGATCAACCTCGGCCGCGCGTTCGCCAGGGTGGGCAGGCTCGCCGAGGCGAGGGCCGCGCTGGAGCGCGCGTTCGAGGTGTACGACGGCACCCCGTCGGGACAGGCCGGGGCGCTGCTCAACATCGCGATGCTGTGCACCGACGACGAGATCGGCGAGGCGATCGAGCACACCCGCCGCGGACTGGCGCTCTACGAGCAGTGCGGCGACCGGTACGGGCAGGCCAACGCGCTGACCGGGCTGGCGTGGGCGCACGGCAGGCTGGGCGAGCACGCCACGGCCGTCGAGTACGGCGAGCGCGTGCTGCCGCTGTGGCAGGCGATGGAGCACGTCGTGGGCCAGGGCGAGACCTGGGACACCCTCGGCACCGCCTACCGCGGCCTGGGCGACCACGACCGCGCCGCGCGGGCGTTCGCCAGGTCCGCCGAGCTCTTCCGGATCGGCGGCGACCTCAAGCTCCAGGCGAGCTCCTACGAGCAGCTCGGCGACACCCACGCCACCGCGGGTGACGCCGAGCAGGCTCGTCAGGCCTGGCAGAAGTCCGTGGAGCTGCGCACCGAGGCCGGCCTGCCGACCGACTCGGTGCGCGCGAAGCTGGCGCGCTGACGACCGCGCCGGATCCGCGGTCCTCCTACAGCCCGAACGCCAGCAGCACCGGGCCGTTCGGGTTTCCGGTGAACTCCGGGTAGTAGCCGGACTGCACGTAGACCATGCCGTTCGACACCACCGCCCCCGCGCCGGGGCCCGCCATCGTGCCGCCGCGACCGGTCAGCCCGTTGACCCCGCGGACGTCCTGCACGGTGTCGTGCGTCCACAGGATCCGGCCCGTCCTGGCGTCGTAGGCGCGGAACTTGCCGTCACCGGCACCGAGCCAGACCACGCCCGGCGTGCTGGACACCGGAACGCCGTGCGCCCGCGCGCAGGTGGGCTGGCCCGCGGCACCGCCCGTGGTGCAGCCGTCCTCGGGAGCCGGGGTCTGCCACAGCACCCTGCCGGTGGCCGGGTCGACCGCGAACAACGTGCCGGGATCGGCGTAGTAGGTCGCGATGTAGAGCCGCTGACCGTCGTAGCTCGACCCCCACTGGATGCCCGAGATGCCGCCGCTGGGCAGCGGCACGCCGAGCTGGCGGCGCCACACGACCTGCCCCGTCGTGGCGTCGAACACGTGGTAGACACCGGACTTCTGCCCGACGCCGACGAGCTGCCTGCCGTTGACGGTGAACAGGTTCGGCGTGGCGCCGATGTCGTAGTCGAGGTTCGTGCCGTCCTTCAGCCCGGGGCAGTAGCCCTCGGCGTCGGGGGTGTTGCACGCGTCGCGCCACGTGTCGGCGTTCGTGACCTGGTTGGTCCACCGCACCGCGCCGGTGCGGGCGTTCAGGGCCAGCAGCGAGTCGAACTCACCGCCCCTGCCGGTGTAGTTCTGGCCCGTGCCGACGTAGAGGGTGCCGGTCCTGCGGTCGATCACCGGCGAGCTCCACACCCCGGCGCCCGACGGCTCGAACCGCTTGGCGCCGTTGGGCCACGTGCCGACCTCGACCGGTTCCGGCACCGTGTAGTGGCGCCAGACCAGTGCGCCGGTGTCGGCGTCGTAGGCGTCGACGTGCCCGCGGAACGTGCAGCAGGCGTACGTGACCGGCAACGTGTTCTCGGCGCTGGAGACGCCCACGTATACCAGTCCGTTGTGGACGATCGGCGAGCTGGTGGTGGTCGAGGCGACGCCCTGGTCGAGCTGGACCTGCCACCTCAGGCGCCCGGTGCGCTGGTCGAGCGCGAAGAACCGGCTGGTGCTGTCGCCGAAGAACACCGTGCCGTCGGCGACGGCCGGTCCGTCGGAGTTGTACGCGTACCGGTCGGCCCGCGGGAGCGTGAACTCCCACCTCGCGCCGCCGGTGCGCGCGTCGCGGGCGTAGAACTTGCCGTCGGGGCCACCGAAGTAGACGGTGTCCCCCACGACGGCGGGCTGGCTGCGCACGCCGTTGAAGTCGCCCCTCGGATAGGCGAACGCCCACTTCAGCTTCAGCTTGCCCGCGTTGTTCCTGTCGATGCGCCACTCAGCGGCGTTGTGCCGGGACCCCGCGAGGTCCTTCTGCCACCCGGCCCAGTCGCCGTTCGCGTGGGCCGTCGCGGGTGACGCGGTCAGCACTACTAGCGCTGCCGTGAGCAGCGCTGTGGTCTTGAGCATGGAATTTCCCCCTTCCGCCACCCACCCTGGCAGCGGCGGGAGAGCGGAGCGTCCCCCCAAAGTCTCGTCGAGGGGTAACCGATCGGTTGATGCGGCACGGCGGCCGCGTCCCCCGCACCTTCGCGAGCCTCGACCGCACAGCGGTCGCGGGCGGGCAGCACCGGTGGGCCTTGCGCGTCGTGCCGGTCGGGCAGCGGGCGGGGGCGCTCGCCGGGGCGGCACCGGACGGCCGCGGGGCCGCCGAGACCGCCGGCGCGCCCAACGCCAGCGCGCACGCGAGAACCACGAGGACTTTGCCGATCGCCATGGGGAGATCTCAGCGGTTCGATGTCGGAAACCCGTGTGGATGGTGTCACGGTTTCGCCACAACGAAGTGGCCCGCGAACCCGCGGAACCGCTCCGCGAGCGGCCCGGCGCCGTCGTCGAGCTCGCGCCACAGCTCGCGGTGGCCGTCGAGCGACAGGCGGTCGTCCGCGAGCACGACCACGAACCCCTGCCGCGCCAGCTCCTCCGCGTACGCGTCGCCGCCGCGGAAGCCGAACACCAGCTCCCGCACGCCGACGAGGGTGCGCGGCGAGTGGACCACCGCCGTCAGGCCACCGGCGTCGTACTCCATCCGCATCACCGCGGGGCGGTAGTCGTCGTGCGGCGGCGTGGTGGCCGCGGTGTTCTGCGGGTTCAGCACCATCGCGAGCGCGACGGCCGTCAGGACTCCCCCGACTCCTTTGAGGCCGATTGCCATGGACTCGATCTCATCGAGCCCATGTGCCGTGAACGTCCGCGCTTTGTCACGGTTTCGCCACAGCCGCCGCGGAGGCCTCGACACCGTCCAGGAGCACGCGCAGCCCGTTGCGGAAGTTCTCGACCGCGTCGTTCTCCAGGTACGGCAGCTCCGGGTCGACCGGTTCGCGGTCGCTCTCCAGGACGTGCAGCGCCGGGTACTTCTCCGCGAGGTCCGGCTCGATCTCCAGCAGCACGGCCGACCGCGCGTACCACCACTCCTCGTCGGCCTCCCCGGTCGCGCCGCTCGCCGCCCGCGCCTCGGCGACGGTCTGCGCCGCCCCGCGCACGAAGTAGTTGAGGGCACCGGCGATGCCGCGCAGCTGGCGGCCGGGCAGTCCGGTGGAGACCAGGATCGCTGCCAGTGACTCGGTCACGCCGAACTCGTGCGGGCCCAGCACCGGGCGGGCCTGCGACACCTGCAGCACCCACGGGTGGCGGCCGTAGCACTCCCACATGTCGTGCGCCCAGCGCGTGACGGCCGGCCGCCAGCCGTCGTCGAGCGGGTAGGAGGCCGGCAGCTCGGCCATCGTGCGGTCGTACATGAGGTCGACGAGCTCGTTCTTGCCCGGCACGTAGGTGTAGAGCGCCATGGCGGTGCGCCCGAGCCGTTCGCCCACCGCCCGCATCGAGAACGCCATGCCCTGCTCGTCGGCGACCGCGATGCCCGCCTCGACGATCGCGTCCACGCTCAGGCCCGGCTTCGGCCCGGGACGCTTCTCCGCGGCCGATCCGCGCCACAACAGCTCGATGGACCGGCGCGGATCGCCCTGACCTGCGTAGACGACCACGGTTGCGACTCCTTACGACGTAAAGTAATCTCGTCGGCCGATACTTTACGCCATAAAGAAGCGTGTCGAACAATGCCAGGGGGAACCAGCGTGAACGCTGTCGCGGACAGCCACGACCTGATCCAGGTCCGCGGGGCCAGGGAGAACAACCTCGCGGACGTGTCGCTCGACGTCCCCAAACGCCGGCTGACCGTCTTCACCGGCGTGTCCGGCTCCGGCAAGTCCTCGCTGGTCTTCGGCACGATCGCGGCCGAGTCGCAGCGGATGATCAACGAGACCTACACCGCGTTCCTCCAGTCCTTCATGCCGTCGATCGGGCGGCCGGACGTGGACGCGCTGCACAACCTCAGCGCGGCGATCATCGTCGACCAGGAGCGCATGGGCGCGAACGCGCGCTCCACCGTCGGCACCGCGACCGACGCCCACACCATGCTGCGGATCGTGTTCAGCCGCCTCGGCGAGCCGCACGCCGGCACGTCCGGCGCGTTCAGCTTCAACCTGCCCGAGGGCATGTGCCCGGCGTGCGAAGGTCTGGGCAAGGTCACCACCATCGACGTGGACGCGATCGTCGACCGGTCCAAGTCGCTCGACGACGGCGCGATCGACGCCCCGAACTACGGCGTCGGCACCTGGTACTGGCAGGTGCTCGCGAACTCCGGCCTCTACCCCGCCGACAAGCCGATCGCCGAGTTCACCGAGCAGCAGCTCGACGACTTCCTGTACAAGCCGACCACGAAGCTGACCATCGGCGGCACGAACGTCACCTACGACGGCCTGATCTCCAAGCTGCAGCGCACGATCCTGGCCAAGGACCGCGACTCGATGCAGCCGCACGTCAGGGCGTTCGTCGACCGCGCGGTCACGTTCGCGACCTGCGGAACCTGCCGGGGCGCCCGGCTCAACGAGGCCGCGCTCGGGTCGAGGATCCGCGGCCTGAACATCGCCGACTGCTGCGCGATGCAGATCAGCGACCTCGCGGAGTTCGCGCACTCGATCGACGACCCGTCCGTCGCACCGCTGCTCGCGACGCTGCGGGACACGCTGGACTCGCTCGTCGAGATCGGCCTCGGCTACCTGTCGCTCGACCGCGAGTCCGGCACGCTGTCGGGCGGCGAGTCGCAACGCGTGAAGATGGTGCGCCACCTGGGTTCGTCGCTCACCGACATCACCTACGTGTTCGACGAACCGACCGTCGGCCTGCACCCGCACGACATCCAGCGGATGAACACCCTGCTGCTGCGGTTGCGGAACAAGGGCAACACCGTCCTCGTCGTCGAGCACAAGCCCGAGACCATCGCCATCGCCGACCACGTCGTGGACCTCGGCCCCGGCGCGGGCGTCAACGGCGGCCACGTCTGCTACACCGGCGACGTGGCGGGCCTGCGCGCGTCCGGCACGCTGACCGGCCGCCACCTCGACCACCGCGCCAAGCTGCGGCCGGAGTTCCGCTCCCCCCGGGGCTTCCTGACGATCAGCGGCGCGAAGCTGAACAACCTCAAGGACGTCTCGGTCGACCTCCCGCTCGGCGTGCTGACCGTCGTCACGGGTGTCGCGGGCTCCGGCAAGTCGTCGCTGGTCCACGGCTCGCTGCGCACGCGGCCGGGCGTGGTGACGGTCGACCAGTCGGCGATCCGCGGCTCGCGCCGGTCCAACCCCGCCACCTACACCGGCCTGCTCGACTCGGTCAGGACCGCGTTCGCCAAGGCCAACGGCGTGAAGGCGGCGCTGTTCAGCGCCAACTCCGAGGGCGCCTGCGAGAACTGCAAGGGCATCGGCCTCGTCTACACCGACCTCGCGATGATGGCCGGCGTCGCGACCGTGTGCGAGAAGTGCGAGGGCAAGCGGTTCACTCCCGAGGTGCTGCGCTACACGTTGCGGGGCAAGAACATCAGCGACGTGCTGGCCATGTCCGTGGCCGAGGCCCGCGAGTTCTTCCCGTCCGGCCAGGCGCACGCGGTGCTGAGCCGCCTGCACGACGTCGGCCTGTCGTACCTGTCGCTCGGCCAGCCGCTCACCACGCTGTCCGGCGGCGAACGCCAGCGGCTCAAGCTCGCCATCCACATGGCCGAGAAGGCCTCGACCTACGTGCTGGACGAACCCACGTCCGGCCTGCACCTCGCCGACGTCGACCAGCTGCTGGGCCTGCTCGACCAGCTGGTCGACGCCGGGAACACCGTCATCGTCATCGAGCACCACCAGGCCGTGATGGCGCACGCCGACTGGATCGTCGACATGGGTCCCGGCGCGGGCCACGACGGCGGGCAGGTCGTGTTCTCCGGCACACCCGGCGACCTCGTGTCCACTTCGGACACCCTGACCGCCCGGCACCTGAAGGAGTACCTGTCGTGAGCGCGCTGACGGTGACCTCGGTCGCACCCCTGACCCCGCGGATGACCCGCGTCACGTTCACCGGCGACGGCCTGCCGGCCATCGGCACGTGGCCGGACCAGCAGCTCAAGCTGCTGTTCCCGAAACCCGGGCACTCCGCGCACGTGTCGGACTCGCCCGACGTCGGCGTCTGGTACCAGGCCTACCTGGCCCTGCCCGATGCCGAACGGCCGTGGATGCGCAGCTTCACCGTCCGGTCGCTGGCCGACGGCGTGCTGACCGTCGACTTCGTGCTGCACGGCGACAGCGGTCCCGCGTCGCGGTGGGCCGCCAACGCGCAGATCGGTGACGTGATCGGCCGGTTCGGGCCGTCACGCGACTACGCCCGGCCGTTGGGGACCGCCGACTTCCTGGTGTTCGCGGGCGACGAGACGGCGTTGCCCGCGATCGCCTCGCTGCTCGAACCGCTGCCACCGGAGCAGCGGTTCGCCGCGGTGGTCGAGGTCGCGGATCCGGTGGAGGAACAGGAGATCCCGGGTGTGCGGTGGGTGCACCGCAGTGCCGGCGACGACCTGGTCACGGCCGTCTCGGCTCTCGAAGTCCCGCCGTCGACGTGGGTGTGGCTCGGCGGCGAGGCCTCCGCGGTCCGCGCGCTGCGACGCCACTTCGTCGGTCTCGGCGTGGCCAAGGAGGACATCGAGTTCGCCGGCTACTGGCGGCGGTCGCTCACGCAGGACGACGCGCCCACAGCCGAGGACCTGGCCGAGGCCCGGGAACGGATCGCCTCCCTCGGCGAATGATGTGTTTCGGTCAACACTGAAGCAACAGCACTGAAGGATTCTCACGTGGTGGACGTGGGAGACGGCCTCACCGGATCGGCCTACCGTGCGCCGCGACAGTTCACTCCGATGAAGCAGGTCAACGTTGTCCACTCCCGTCGCGCGGTCCGTGCCCGCCGCGATCCGGTCGGTGCTCGCCAGGGACCGCTGGGCGCTGACCGGCACGGTCACCGTCGTGCTGATCGCACTGGTGGCGATCTTCGCGGACGTCCTGACCGCCCTCGAGGGCCACGACCCGTACACCTACGACGCGACCGCGCTCGACCCCGCCACCGGCCTCCCGGCGGGGTCGCTCGGCGGGGTGAGCGGCGAGCACTGGTTCGGCGTCGAGCCGCTGACCGGCCGCGACCTGTTCGCGATCGTGGTGCACGGCGCGCGCACGTCGTTCCTCATCGGCCTCGCCGCCACGCTGGTCTCGATCGGGCTGGGCGTGCTGATCGGCGCGGCCGCCGGGTACCTCGGCGGCTGGGTCGACCGGGTCGTCACGTGGAGCGCGGACGTGTTCCTCGGGTTCCCGTACCTGGTGTTCATGATCGCGCTCGGCGCGGTGGTGCCGGCCGAGTTCCCGCGGACGCTGCTGCTGGTCGTGGTGATCGGGTTCTTCGGCTGGCCGTCGACGGCCAGGATCGTGCGGGCCCAGGTGCTCACGCTCAAGGAGCGCAACTTCGTGAAGGCCGCGAGGACGCTGGGCGCGTCGCCGTGGCAGGTGTTCCGCTCCGAGCTGCTGCCGAACCTGTGGGGCCCGGTGCTGGTCATGGCAACGTTGTCGGTGCCCGGCAAGATCGGCCTGGAGGCGGCGCTGTCGTTCCTCGGGGTCGGCGTGCTGCCGCCGACGCCGAGCTGGGGGCGCTCGATCAGCGCCGCGATCGACTGGGTCGCGGTCGACCCCGCCTACCTGTTCTTCCCCGGGCTGGCGCTGTTCGCCGTCACGTGGGGCTTCAACGCGCTGGGTGACGGCCTGCGGGACGCGCTCGACCCCCGGTCGGTGACTCGGTGACCAAGCTCGTCCTGACGCGGCTCGGCGGCATGGTGCTCGTGCTGCTGATCGTCGCCTTCTGCACGTTCGTCGTGTTCTACCTGGTGCCGTCGGACCCGGCGCTGCTGGCGTGCGGCAAGCCGTGCACGCCGGAGAACCTCGCGCTGGCGCGGGAGTTCATGGGCTTCGACGAACCGTGGTGGCAGCAGTTCCTCACGTTCCTCGGCGGGATCTTCACCGGCAGGACGTTCGGCACGGGCGCCACCGCGATCCACTGCTCGGCGCCGTGCTTCGGCTACTCCTTCCGGCAGAACACCGACGTGCTGGAGCTGATCGGCGGCCGGCTGCCGGTGACGTTCTCGCTCGCCGTCGGCGCCGCCGTGCTGTGGGTGGGTGTGGGCGTGGCGATCGGCGTGTACGCCGCGCTGCGCAAGGACTCCTGGTTCGACCGGGCGGCGCTGGCCGGGTCCGTGATCGGCGTGTCCGCCCCCGTCTACCTGGTCGGCCTGCTCGGGATCCTCGTGCTCGGGTTCCAGCTGAACGTCGTGCCGGTCGGCAACTACACGCCGTTCGCCGAGGACCCGGTGCGCTGGGCGTGGGGGCTGGTCCTGCCGTGGTGCGTGCTGGCGTTCGCGCACGGCGCCCACTACGTGAAGCTCACCCGCTCGCAGATGCTCGAGACGATGAACGAGGACTTCATCCGCACCGCCCGTGCCAAGGGCGTGAAGGAACGGACCGTCGTCGGCAAGCACGCGCTGCGCAACGTGCTGCTGCCCGTCGTGACGCTGACCGGCATCGAGTTCGGCTCGCTGCTCGGCGGCGCGGTGATCACCGAACGCGTGTTCAGCCTGCCGGGCCTCGGCGGCCTGCTGATCGAGGCCGTGCACTCCCGCGACCTGCCGACGCTGCTCGGCTGCACGTTGTTCGCCGGTTTTCTCGTAGTCGTCGCCAACGCCGTCGTCGACCTGTCCTACGGCCTGCTCGACCCACGAGCACGGCTCACCTGAGGGAGGAAAGTCCGTTGTACAGCAAGAGGATTCTTGCCGCGGCGCTGGTCGGGGCCCTGGGGGTGTCGGCGTGCGGCGCGAACGACCAGAAGGCCCCCGGTGACGCCGCGGCCAAGCCGGACAAGGGCGGCACGCTGCGCATCCTGTCCGAGTCGCGCACGATCAACTTCGACCCGGCCAAGTCGCAGAGTCTCGCGATCACCACGCTCGGCCTCGTGCACCGCAGGCTCACCGGCTGGCAGAACGCCGTCGGTCAGCCCGCGAAGGTCGTTCCGGACCTCGGCGACACCGGCAGGACGACCGACGGCGGCAGGACCTGGACGTTCGTCCTGCAGGAGGGCCTGAAGTTCAGCGACGGCACGCCGATCACGTCCGCGGACGTGAAGTGGGGCGTCGAGCGGTCGTTCGCCCCGGCGTTCGGCGGCGGCCTCGGCTACCACAAGGACCTGCTGGGCGGCGCGGACTACAAAGGTCCGTTCGAGGGCAAGGAGCTCGACTCGATCGAGACGCCCGACGCCAAGACGATCACGTTCAAGCTGACCCGCCCGTACGGCGACTGGCCGTGGATCGCCTCCACGCCCGCGTTCGCGCCGGTGCCGAAGGGCAAGGGCGCCGAGCCCGACTACCAGGAGCACGCCATCGCGTCGGGCCCCTACCAGATCGCGACCTACGCCAAGGGCGTCGAGGTCAAGCTCTCCCGCAACCAGAACTGGGACGGCTCCAAGGACCAGGTCCGCGCCGGCCTGCCGGACGACATCGTGATCCAGCTCGGCCAGGACGCCTCGGTCGTCTCGCAACGCCTCGCCGCGGACTCCGGTGACGACAAGTACGCGTTCGGCGCGTCGTTCGCCTCCCCCGCCCAGCTCGCGCAGCTGCAGGCCAACGCCTCTGCCAAGTCGCGCGTGGTGACGTCGAAGTCGGGTGCCATCGCCTACCTGGCGCTGAACACGCAGAAGGCGCCGCTGAACAACGTCAAGGTGCGCCAGGCCTTCCAGTACGCGGTGAACAAGTCCAACTACCAGATCGCCTCCGCCGGCACGGCCGCGCTGGCCGGTGACGCCGCGACCACGTTGATCACGCAGGGCATCGAGGGCCGCGAGCAGTTCGACCTCTACCAGACCAAGCCCGAGGGCGACCCGGAGAAGGCCAAGGCGCTGCTGGCCGAGGCCGGGTTCGCGAACGGCCTGGACGGCCTGACGCTGGTGCTGAACAAGTCCAACAACCAGACTGAGAAGGCCGAGGCCATCCAGGCGGCGCTGGCGCGGGCGGGCATCAAGGTGACGCTGCGGTCGCTGGAGGCCGACGCGTACGAGACCGAGACGAACCTCGCGGACAACCCGACCTACGACCTCACCCTGTCGTCGTGGCAGCCGGACTTCCCCAGCGCCAACGCGAACATCCAGCCGTTGTTCGCCACCTCGGAGATCGGCAAGGGCGGCTACAACATCTCGCGGTACTCCAACCCCGAGGTGGACGAGCTGATCGAGGAGGCGCAGTCCACCGTCGACGTCGGTGAGGCCGGCCGGAAGTGGGCGGCGATCGACAAGCGGATCCTCCAGGACTCGCCGGTCGTGCCGCTGATCTACACCCGCAACTCGTTCATCCACGGCTCGAAGGTCGGCAGCTTCTTCATCGCCGACTTCCCCGCCTACCCGAACTACCTCCAGGTGGGTATCACCAAGTGAGTGCTCTGCTGTCCGTCGAGAACGTCTCGGTGGACTTCGGTTCCTCCCCGGCGGTCAGCGAGGTCTCCTTCTCGCTGACCGCCGGGGAGGTGCTCGCCGTGGTCGGCGAGTCCGGTTCCGGCAAGACCGTGACCGCGATGTCGTTGCTGGGGCTGCTGCCCCCGACCGCGTCCGTGTCCGGGCGCGCGGTGCTGAACGGGCGCGACCTGTACTCGTTGTCCGTCGCGGAGCTGCGTGAGGTGCGGGGCAACGAGGTCGGCATGGTGTTCCAGGAACCCATGAGCGCCCTCAACCCCGTGTTCACGGTCGGCAGCCAGATCGTCGAGGCCGTGCGGGTGCACCGTCCCGTGTCGCGCGCTGAGGCACGGGAAAGGGCGTTGGAGCTGTTGCGGCTGGTGGGTCTGCCGCCGGAGCGGTTCCAGGCCTACCCGCACGAGATGTCCGGCGGGCAGCTGCAACGCGTGGTGATCGCGATGGCGGTGGCGAACGAGCCGTCGTTGCTGATCGCCGACGAACCGACCACGGCGCTGGACGTGACCGTGCAGGCCGAGGTCCTGGGCCTGCTGCGGGACCTGCGCGACCGGCTCGGCGTCGCGATCCTGCTGATCACGCACGACATGGGCGTGGTCAGCGACCTGGCGGACCGCGTCGTGGTGATGAACGCGGGCCGGGTCGTGGAGACCGGTCCCGTGAAGCAGGTGTTCTCGAAGCCAGCAGAGGAGTACACGCGGACGTTGCTCGACTCGGTGCTGTCGCTGGAAGCCCGTGAGCTGCCCGTGCGTCCTGCTCCCGAGCCCGTGCTGCGCCTCTCGGACGTCTCGGTCACCTACGGCAAGTTCCGCGCCGTGTCCGACGTGTCGTGGGAGGTCGGCCGCGGCGAGACCCTCGGACTGGTCGGCGAGTCCGGTTCCGGCAAGTCGTCGCTGGCCGGCGCGATCACCGGCCTCACCCGCTACACCGGCACGATCACCGTGTCGGGCAAGGAGGTCGCGGCGCTGCGCAAGGCCGACCGCGGCCGGATCGGGCTGGTGTTCCAGGACCCGCTGTCGTCGCTGAACCCGCGCGCCACCGTCGCCCGGTCGATCGCCCAGCCGCTGGTGCTGCACACGTCGCTGCGCGGCAGGGAGCTGGCCGCGAAGGTCGACTCGCTGCTGGACGCCGTGCAGCTGTCCGCGTCCCTGCGCGACCGCTACCCGCAC
This sequence comes from Lentzea sp., assembly GCF_036380075.1. Taxonomy (NCBI): domain Bacteria; kingdom Bacillati; phylum Actinomycetota; class Actinomycetes; order Pseudonocardiales; family Pseudonocardiaceae; genus Lentzea; species Lentzea sp. Next base: position 61,559 of record NZ_DASVFL010000231.1, read on the forward strand.
GAGCTCTCCGGCGGCCAGCGCCAGCGCGTCGGCATCGCCCGCGCCATCGCCCTGGACCCGGACCTGCTGATCGCCGACGAACCCACCTCGGCCCTGGACGTGACGGTGCAGGCCCGCGTGCTCGACCTGTTCCGCTCACTGCAACGCGACCTGCGGTTCGCGTGCCTGTTCATCAGCCACGACCTGGCCGTCGTGCAGCACCTGGCCGACCGCGTCGCCGTCCTGCACCGGGGGCGCGTCGTGGAGGAGGGAACATCGGTCTTCGCCGCGCCGCGGGACCCCTACACGCGACGCTTGCTGGCTTCGGCGCTTACCGTGTCCGTATGAGGACCAACTGGGCGGGCAACGTCACGTTCACCTCGGCCGAGCTGGTCACCCCAGCCACGGCCGACGACCTGCGCGCGGTCGTCCGCGGCTCCTCGGCCGTGCACGTGGTGGGCTCGGGCCACTCGTTCAGCCCGATCGCCGACACCGCGGGCACGCAGGTGTCGCTCGCGGGCATGCCGGAGACGTTCGAGGTCTCCGGTTCGTCCGTCCAGGTCGGCGCCGGGATGACCCTGGCCTCGCTGGCCGTGCGGCTGGAGGCGGAAGGTCTCGCCCTGCACACGCTGCCGTCGCTGCCGCACATCACCGTGGCGGGCGCGGTCGCCACCGCAACCCACGGCTCGGGCTCGGGCTCGCTGTCGAGCGCCGTCCGGTCGCTGGAGGTCATGCGCGGCGACGGCTCGGTGGTCTCGCTGTCCTCGCCGGGCGCTGTCGTGTCGCTGGGCGGCCTCGGCGTCATCACGTCCGTCACGCTCGACGTCGTGCCGTCGTTCGAGGTGGCGCAGACCGTCTACGAGGACGTGGCCTGGACGACGCTGCTCGTCCAGCTGGACCAGATCTTCGCCGGCGCCTACAGCGTGAGCGCGTTCGTCGACTGGCAGGGCGGCGCGACCATCTTCGCGAAGCACCGCGTGGGCGACCCGGTCTTCCGCTTCCCGGGCCGCGCCGCCTCCGCACCCGTCCACCCGGTGCCCGGCCAGCCCGCGCTGCACTGCACGGTCCAGGGCGGCGTCCCCGGCCCGTGGCACGAGCGCCTGCCGCACTTCCGCGCCGAGTTCACCCCGTCCGTGGGCGACGAGCTGCAGACCGAGTACTTCGTGCCGCGGTCCCGCGCGGTGACGGCGTTGCGGGCGCTGGCGGAGATGTCGACCGTGATCTCGCCGCTGGTGCAGACCTGCGAGATCCGCACGGTGTCGGACGAGGACGCGTGGCTGAGCCCCGCCTACGACCGGGACAGCCTCGCGATCCACTTCACCTGGGTGCCGAACACCCCTGCGGTGCTGGCGTTGCTGCCCCGGCTGGAGGAGGCGATCGCGCCCCGGCCGCACTGGGGGAAGCTGTTCACCGTGCCGCCGTCGTTGCTGGCGGCCCGGTACCCGCAGTGGGACGCGTTCCGGTCGCTGCTGAACGAGCACGACCCGAAGGGCGTGTTCCGCAACGAGTTCCTGACCCGCTACTTCGGTTCGAGCGCGTCGAGCTGACGCCGCAACAGGTCCGTCTCCGGCCCACGCAGCTTGGTGAGCAACCGCCGCGCCTCCAACCGGGGGGCGGAGTCGTAGGAGACCGTCGCCAGACCGATCAACGCACGAACCTCACCGGCACGGTCGCCCAGCCGGCGGTAGAGCATCAAGGCGTGCTCGAACGCCATCGCCGCCGACGCCGGATCACGGTCCTCGAGCCGGAAGGTGCCCAAAGTCTCGTTGATCCTGGCGTCGACGACCACCTCGCCGGAAGCGACGGTCGACAGCGTCAGGATCGCGTGGTCGACCCCGAAGGCGTCGCGCTGCATCCGCACCAGCTCGATGATGAGGTCGGCCCTCTCCTCGGGGTCCTGTGCCAGGTCGAAAGCACGCCGCAGGTACTCCTCGGCACCGTGGTGCCGATCGGCGGCACTTTCCAGGTAGGCGAGCTGGCGCAGTGCAACGATCTGATCGTCGGGCCGCAGGGTGTTCCACTCCACCGCCTCGACCAGCTGCCGTCCCGCGGCGTCGAAGTCGCCCATGTCCAGCAGGAGTGACCCCAGCTCGAGGGCGAACTCCGCTTCCGCGGGACCACCCGCGCTGTGTTCGCGTGCCATCCTCAAGTGCTGCAACGCCCTGTCCGGTTCTCCCAACCGCATCTCCATGCGGGCCAGTTCCCTGTGCACCAGCGCCTTCTCGTGCGCACTGCCGTCCGCCTTCAAGGCTTCCTGGAAGTGGTCCGCAGCCATCTCGGCTTCGCCCCTGTCCCGGAAGATCTCGCCCAGCAACCGATGAGCGCGCGTTGCCACCGCGGGATCCGACCTGACCAGGTACAGGTCCTCAACGGCCTCGTCCCACTGGCCGAGCTCCCTGGACAGCTCCCCCCGCAGCAACAAGGACTGGACGGGCCGTTCCGACGCCTCCACCGCGCGGGCGGCGAGCAAGTGCGCTTCCGCGATCCGGTTCCGGGCCTGCAACCAGCGCGCGGACGAGACCAGCACCTCCTCCCAGTGCGGCCCCACCCCCTCGGCGGGGATCGCGCTCACCACGTCGACCGCGCCGGCGACCGGGTGGGCGGAGGCCAGTTGCTTGGGCACCTCCCCCAGCACCATCACCAGGCGGTCCGAGTCGAGCTGCACCTGGTCGAGGATCTCCTGGATCCCCGCCGACACCCGCGCCGGCGGGTCGACGACCACGAAGTGCCGCACCGAGGACAGCTCCGCCAGCCGCCCCCGCACCACGCGGGCCCCGAGCTCCAGCAGGTCGTCGGCCAGCGCCGCCGCCCGGTCCGACGTGCCGTGCACCAGGACGTCGTAGCGGAACCCGTGCAGCTCGCGCCGCCCGCGTTCCCTGGCCGCCGAGACGTAGGTGTCCCGGTTGGTGACGAGGACGTCGGCGTCCGCGAGCTGGTGCGCGAGCAGGGCGGCGATGTTGTCCATGAAGTACGAGACGGAGTCGGGGCTGCCGCTGCGCTCGTCGACGACGGCGATCTCCTCGCCGAAGCTCCAGTACGGCAGGTACGGGACCGTCGTGCGTTCCACCAGGCCCAGCTCCGGCTGGTCGTCGCCCTGGCCGGTCGGCAGCCAGGGCGCGTAGAGCGGAGCGAACTCCTCGGCCAGGGTGGTGCGCCAGGTCCGGGCCCGCTCGTACTCCTCCCGGGAGTCGAACCGCGACACCACCGGCAGGTACAGCAGCCCCGGCCGGTCGTACGGCAGCCTGTCGCGCGCCACCGCCGCGCGCCGGGCGACGTCCAGGGTGCCCTTCAGGTTCTGGTGGTTCGGCGCCACGCACAGGACGAGCACGTCCGGCAGCTGCGCGGTGCAGATGCCGCCGATGTCGGTGATGCCGGTACGGCTGTCGATCAGCACGTAGTCGAAGTGCTCGGCCCACTCCTCGCGGAGCTTCTCGAACCGCCACCCCAGGTCGTGGTCGGCGAAGAGCTCCGGCCACGACAACGACTGCGCGCGGTCGGGGTACGAGGAGTTCATCGCGCCCGCCGCCAGCAAGGAGAGGGTGTCGACGTCGGGGATGAAGACGTCCTGCACGACGTCGGTCCACTCGGCCTCGCCGGTGACGACCTCGACGAGTCCGCCGTCGTTCAGCGACGAGAGGTGCGGCCGGAAGTACTCGTGCAGGCCGGGTGCGTCCAGGTCGAAGTCGACGCACAGCACGCGGTTGCCCCAGCGCGCCAGCTGCACGGCGACGTTGGCCAGGCAGAAGGACCGGCCGACGCCGCCCTTGTAGGAGTAGAAGGTGACGATCACGGCAGCCTCACAGCCTCGGCAGCGGGCCGGGTGGCAACGTCGCCGGGTCCAGGGCCGGCCGCACCACCTTCCACTCCGGATCCCAAGGGGGCGCGTACTCGATCCGCTCCGCGATCTCCTTCGCCAGCTCCTGGACGGCAGCGAGGAAGTGCTCGTAGTTCGCCGAGCGGCTGTACACCTCGTACGCCAACGGCTTGTTCCAGGACGTGAAGTCCGCCTGCTGAGTCGCTTGTGCCTCAGGCGGGTAGTGCTGACCGTCGGCGTACCGCACGGGCAGCACCAGCTGCCTCGGGTGGTCCGCGGAGCCGTAGCCGAGCGTCTTGTGGCGTTCGAGCATGCTCTCCCACTCGGCACGGCACCACGGCGAGCGGAAGTACGGCGGCGAGAAGACCGCCACCATCACCCTCGACCGCAACAGCGCCCGTTCGAGGTTGGGTGGCCATGCGACCCCGGTCTCCTGCGTCCAGTCGACGAAGATCTCCGGGTCCTTGTCCATCTCGTTGCCGAGCCACTCCTTGAGGGCCCGGTGGAAGTGCTCCCGGACCCACACGTCACCGCCTCCGCGGCGGGTGTAGCTCAGGAAGACGTCGTACTCGTAGCCCACGCCATCACATCGCGATCATGAGCCGCGCCATTACGCCGCGTCACCCTTCTGGCGCAGCGCCTCCAGCTTCTCGTCCGAGAACCCGTACGTGGTCACCACGGTCATCTTCGCGCTGGAGACCAGCAACCCGGGCCCCCACTCGTCCACCACCACACCGCGCTGGTTCGCGGACTCGAAGAACGGCGTGCCCTCGACGCCGAGGTCGACCTCGGCCGGCCAGAACAACGTCCGCCGCTTCTCGCCGGGGTGGTACTCGTGCGCGAACTTCAGCTGGTGCAGGAAGGTGATCCAGCCCTCGGTGATGTCGTCGTAGTAGTCGTCCCACTCCGGTGACGTCCCCTTGGGCGCACGGGTGCACACCACTCGGGTCCCCTCCGGGACAGCGGTCAGAGTGAACGTGTCGTGGCCGTGGACGACCAGCGTCGTGCCGTCCTCCCGGACGTCGGTGAAGTAGATCTCCTCGATCTCCGCGTCGAGCTCCGGGATGTCCCAGCCGTGCCAGTGGCGCAGCTTCTCCCTGTCCCGGAACGACTGCCACACCTCTTCGACCGGCGCGGCCACCGTGATCTCGATCCGGACGCGGTCATCGCTCATCGGAGGCTCCCGGGTGGCCCATCGCGACCACCCGGTACGGGCGGCCTGACTCGGTGTCGTACCTCAGCGCGATCTGCCGCACCGCTTCGGCGAGGTCGCTGGTGAACCCGTGGACGTCGCCGGGCGCGCCGAAGCGGACCGTGGTCTCCACGGTGAACGTGAGCAAACGCTTTCCCGCGTCGGCCGCGGCGCCGGACATGCGCTCGACCTCGCGCGAGACCTCGGCGGCGACCGACACGAGGTGCGTCGCGGCGAACTGGTCCTGGACGCCGGCGTCGACCTCACGGCCCGGCCTGGCGCGCAGCACGCGTTCGACGCAGCCGCGCCGCTGCCGTTCCTCGACCAACTCGACGAGCCCCGCCTGCTCCAGGGCCCTGACGTGGTAGTTCACCCGCTGGCGGGGCAGGTCGAGGGCCGCCGCGAGCTGGGTCGCCGACGCGGGCGACTTCAGCAGCTCCAGCAGCGACCGGCGCAACGGGGACAGCTCCACGCAGAGCACGCTCGCATTTGACAAAATCATTTGTCAATACCGGAACGCGACCGGAAACAGGTAAGTTCGTTGACGGTTGCAACAAACCGCCCCCACCCTGTGACCCGTGAGAACCCCCCTGCTGGTGGCAGCGTTGGCAGCAGCGGCGATCGTTCCCGTGTGGACGGTCGCGGCCCAGGCCGACGTCGTGCCCGGAACCGCTTATCAAGTGACGAACGTCGGCAGCGGAAAGTGCGTGGAGTCGCTGGGAACGGCCAACGGCGCACAGCTCCGCCAACAAGGATGCTCCGGTCAGACCTGGAGGTTCACGCCCACGAGCGACGGTTACTACACCGTCGGCGACGGCGCCGTGTGGGACGTCTCGAACGTGTCCGCCGAGGACAACGCGGCGATCCACATGTGGCAGTCCTTCAGCGCGAACAACCAGCAGTGGCGGCCGGAGCAGGTGGGCACCGACACCTACCGGTTCGTGAGCAGGCACAGCGGCAAGTGCCTGGACGTGCCCGCCGCGACCACCAACGACGTTCAGCTGGTCCAGTACACCTGCAACGGGACCAACGCGCAGTCGTTCCGGCTCGGCACGGTCACCCAGAACCCCGGCCAGCCCGACTTCGGCCCGAACGTGCTGGTGTTCGACCCGTCGATGCCCGCGAGCACCATCCAGGCGCGGCTCGACGACGTGTTCCGCCAGCAGGAGCAGGGCCAGTACGACGCCCGCCGCTACGCCATCATGTTCAAGCCGGGCAACTACAACGTCGACGTCAACATCGGCTTCTTCACCCAGGTCCTCGGCCTGGGCATGCTGCCGGACGGCGTGACGATCAACGGCCAGGTGCACGTCGAGGCCGACTGGTTCCAGGGCAACGCGACGCACAACTTCTGGCGCGGCGCGGAGAACCTCGCGATCCGGCCGCCGAGCGGCACCAACACGTGGGCCGTCTCGCAGGCGTCCGCGATGCGCCGCACCAAGACCTACGGCAACATGCAGCTCGACGACAACGGCTGGTCCAGCGGCGGTTTCCTGGCCGACTCCGTGGTGACGGGCCAGGTGCGCTCCGGTTCGCAGCAGCAGTGGCTGTCGCGCAACACCGAGTGGGGCTCGTGGACCGGCGAGAACTGGAACATGGTGTTCGTCGGTGCGCGCAACGCGCCGCAGAACACGTTCCCGGAGCCTCCCTACACGACCGTCGGCCAGACGCCCGTGGTGCGGGAGAAGCCGTTCCTGAACGTCGACGGCAGCGGCAACTACAACGTCTTCGTCCCGGCGCTGCGCTCCAACTCCAGCGGCACGACGTGGGCGAGCGGCACGCAGCAGGGCACGAACATCCCGCTGTCACAGTTCTACATCGCCAAGCCGGGCACGTCGGCGGCGACGATGAACGCCCAGCTGGCGGCCGGCAAGCACTTGCTGCTCACGCCGGGCGTCCACCAGGTGAGCGAGCCGATCCGCGTCACCCGCCCGGACACCGTCGTGATGGGCCTCGGTCTCGCGACCGTCATGCCCACCAACGGGAACATGGCGCTCGACGTGGCCGATGTGGACGGTGTGAAGGTCGCCGGCCTGCTCCTCGACGCGGCCCCGACGAACTCGCCGCTGCTGATGCAGATCGGTGCCCCGGGCAGCAACGCGAACCACTCCGCGAACCCGACGTCGGTGCACGACCTGTACGTGCGCATCGGCGGTTCGGCTGTCGGGCGGGCCACGACCTCGTTGGTGGTCAACAGCCACAACGTGATCGGCGACCACCTCTGGCTGTGGCGCGGCGACCACTCCATCGGCGTCGGCTGGGACGTCAACACCGCCGACACCGGACTCGTCGTCAACGGCAACAACGTGACGATGTACGGGCTCTTCGTCGAGCACTACCAGAAGTACCAGACCATCTGGAACGGCCAGGGCGGCCGGACGTACTTCTACCAGAACGAGATGCCGTACGAGGCGCCGAACCAGGCGGCGTGGATGAACGGCTCCACGCGCGGCTACGCGGCGTACAAGGTCTCCAACAACGTCACGACGCACGAGGCGTGGGGCCTGGGCAGCTACATCTTCGCCAACGCCAACCCCGCCGTGGTGGCAGACCGGGCGTTCGAGGTGCCGAACACGCCGGGCGTCAGGTTCCACAGCATGGTGACGATCTCGTTGGGCGGCAAGGGAACCATCGAGAGGATCATCAACAACTCGGGCGGCCGGGTGACCGGCGGGTCGACCGAGGCTTACCTCGCGAACTACCCGTGATGACGCGCTCCCGCACGTGATCCGGCACTGACGACGAAGGCCCCGCACTCCCCCCGGCGTGCGGGGCCTTCGTCGTCAGCCCAGCCGCCTCGGCCGGTTGATCTTCATCTCGTCCATGTCGGTGACCTTGGCCTTCAGGCCCTTGAAGTCCACCCCGAGCGCGTCCAGCGCCGTGGACGCGCGCCGCAGCCCCGCCTCGTCCGGCTTGCCGTCGGCCGTGAGGACCACCCGGTAGCTGAAGAAGTCGAGCTTCTCGTCGTAGGTCAGCGCGCCCTCCTCGCTGAACCCGGCGTCGCGCAGGAAGTCGAACCCCGCGAGGCGCTCCTTCAGCGACGCGCGCTGGTCGTCGGTCAGGTCGGCGAAGCGGCCGCGGACGAGTACTCGGTAGGTGTGTTCAGCCACGAGCGGAGATGGTCCCCGAAGCCCCGCCGCCCTGGCCACCGATTTCCGGGGTGCGGAAGAATCGCGCCCCATGAACGCACAAGAGCTGGTCGCGCGCATCCGGACCGAGCTGCACCCCGGCGAGCACGACAACCTCGTGGTCAAGCTGATCGAGACGGGCGAGGCCCCGCGCGGGGTGATCGCCACGTTCGCGGCCGAGGAGAACCACATCGTGTCGTCGGACTGGCGCACGTTCCTCGCGCTCGCGGCGAAGGCCGAGGAGGCGAACGCGCGGGCGTTCTTCACGCTGCTGGCGGGCGGCGAGGAGCTGGTGCTGCCCATGCTGCAGCCGCTGGCCGAGGCGGCGGGCATGTCCGCGAAGGACTTCCAGGGCTACGAGCCGTTCCCCGGCTGCCAGTCCTACCCCGCCTACCAGGCGTGGATGGCGCTCAACGGCGAGCCGACCGACGTGATCCTCGCGATCCTGGCCAACTTCACCGCGTGGGGCGGTTACTGCGCGCGCATGGCCAAGGGGCTGCGCGAGCACTACGGGTTCGACGACGAGGCGTGCGCGTTCGTCGACTTCTTCGCCACTCCCGCGCCGCAGCTGGAGGAACGCGCGGTCGCCGCCGTGCAGGCGGCGCTGGACCGCGGCTGGCAGCCGAAGCACGCGTGGCGCTACGGCCGCCTGCTGCAGGCCTACGAGCTGGAGTTCTGGTCCACGCTGGCGTGAACGCGACGTGGGGGCGGCTCGCAAGCCGCCCCCACGGACCGCTAGCGGGGCAGATAAGCCCGGTGGGACTTGGAGAACTCGTAGTTGTTGTACTTGTCCCAGTTGATCGACCACGTCATGAGGCCGCGCAGGTTCGGGTACACGCCCTTCGGCTTGTAGCTGCCGCACCGCGATCCCTTGGTGAGGCAGTCCAGCGCGGTCTGCACGTCCGCGACCGACGTGAACCCGTTGCCCGCGTACTGCGCGGCGGGCAGGCCGATCGCGACCTGTTCCTGCTTGAGCGGCGCGAAGAACTTGGACGCGTCGCCGCGCACCGGGAACCCGGCGAGCAGCATGTCGGTCATCGCGACGTGGAAGTCCGCGCCGCCCATGGTGTGGTACTGGTTGTCCAGGCCCATCACGGGTCCGGAGTTGTAGTCCTGCACGTGCAGCAGCGTCAGGTCGTTGCGCATCGCCTCGATCACCGGCAGGTACGCGCCGGTGCGCGAGTCACCGCCGCCGGCACCGCCGTAGAACTGGTAGCCGACCTGCACGAAGAACGTCTCCGGTGCCATCGTGAGCACGAAGTTCGCGCCGTACCTGGCCTTCAGCGACCGCAGCGCCGAGATCAGGTTCACGACCACGGGCGTGGTCGGGTTCTTGAAGTCGACGTCACCGGCGTTGAGCGACAGCGAGTGGCCCTCGAAGTCGACATCGAGCCCGTTGAGGCCGTACTTGTCGATGATCGCCGACACCGAGCGCACGAACGCGTCGCGCGCCGCCGTGGTCTCCAGCCGCACCTGGCCGTTCTGGCCGCCGATGGAGATGTTGACCTTCTTGCCCTTCTGCTGCTGGGCGCGGATGCCGGCGATGAACTCGGCCTCGGACTCGACGTTCGGGCACTCCGCGACCGGGCACTGCGCGAACCGCAGGTCCCCGCTCGTCGCGCTGGTGGGCTCGGCGAACGACAGGTTGATGACGTCCCACTCGTCCGGCACGTCCTTCATGCGGATGTAGCCGGAGCCGTTGGCGAAGCTCGCGTGCAGGTAGCCGACGAGCACCTTGCGCGGCAACGAGCCCGTGGGAGGCGGACCGGTCGTCGTGGTGGTCGTCGTCGTAGTGGTGGTCGTGGTCGTGGTGGTGCTGGTGGTCGTCGTGGTCGACGTCGGCGAGGTGCCGCCACCGGTGCAGACGGCTCCGTTGATCTTGCAGTTCGCCGGGTCGGCGGTGCCGGAGGCGTTGAAGCCGAACGACACGCTGGCACCCGGCGCGACGGAGCCGTTGTACTCGCGGTTGGCGAACGTGTTGTGGTTCCCGCTCTTGGTGAGCAGCGAGTCCCAGTAGGCGCCGACCGAGGTCGAGGCCGGGTAGTCGAACTCCAGCTTCCACGAGCTGATCGCCGCGCTGGTCTCGTTCTTGATCGTGACCGTCGCGGTGTACCCGGTGTCCCAGGACTGCTTGGAGAACGTCGCCGTGACACCGGCGGCGCTGGCAGGGGCGAGGCTCACGACCACGGTGCCGAGCACCAGTGCGGCCACCGCGGATATTCGAGCGAACAACGGCATGGCTGCTCCATCCCACGCTTGGCGGCCGGCAGGGGGTCCTCCCCGAATTGGACTAGACCATCAACCGATAAGTCAAGGTTCTAGGCTGAACAGCCGTGTCCCACGCTCGCGCCGCTGACGGAACCCGGCTCTACTACTCGGTGGAGGGGTCCGGCCCGCCGCTGTTGCTGATCGCGGGGCAGTCGAACCCGTCCCGCTGGTGGTCGCAGGTCCGCCCGGAGTTCTCGCGGTCGTTCACCACGATCGTCACCGACCACCGCGGAACCGGTTCCAGCGACAAGCCGGACATCCCTTACAGCACGCGGATGTTCGCGTCGGACTGCGTCGCGATCCTCGACGACGCCGGCATCGGCAGGGCCCACGTCTACGGCACGTCGATGGGCGGCCGGATCGCGCAGTGGATCGCGGCCTCGCACGGCGAGCGCGTCGACCGGCTCGTGCTCGGCTGCACCTCCCCCGGCGGCCCGCACGCGGTCGAACGCAGCGCCGAGGTGCGCAGGTCGTTGGCGCAAGTCGAGCCGATGAAAGCCCGCAGGGCGTTGGAGGCGCTGATGTACACACCGGCCTACCGCGGGCCGTTCAACACGCTCGGCGACCCGGACATGCCGCCCTACGCGCGCAAGCGGCACCTGTTCGCGAGCGGCGAGCACGACGCGTGGGACGTGCTGCCGTCGATCACCGCGCCGACGCTGGTGGTGCACGGCACGGACGACATCTTCAACCCCGCGGCCAACGCCCCGCTGATCACGGAACGGGTTACCGGCGCCCGGATGCACCTGATCGAGGGAGCACGACACGGTTACTTCGAGGAGTTCGCGAGCGAGGCCACCCCGCTCGTGGTCGACTTCCTGGAGAGCTAGCCCGTCTCCAGGGGGTCGCATGCGCAAGACTCCGGTGGTCCTCCTCGTCCTGTCGCTGTGCGCCTCCCTGCCCGCCACCGCCTCGGCCGCCGATCTGCCCGGCGGGAAGACGAACTTCGTCGTGTCCCTCGGGTCGTTCAAGGCCGGCACGGACAACTGGGTGCGCCTGGGCACCTACCAGTTCTCCGACTCGGGCGCGGTCACCGCGCGGACCCACCTGTGGTGGCAGCGCGAGCCCGTCGCCCGCCAGGGCACCGGGACGACACCTGACTCCTCGTGCGCGACCTCGTCACCGACGCCCGGCCAGACGCTGGTGCGCGACTGCCAGGTGCTCACCGCCGGCGGGTTCACCTCGCCTCCCGGCGAGACGCGGACCGGCACCTACGACGTCACCGACGACGACGTCCTGCACATCACCTGGAACGTCGGCCAGGCGTGGACCGAGCAGTGGGACATCACCTCGACCCCCGACAACAAGCTCGTGCGCCTCGACCACCGGTTCAACACCCTCGCGACCGCGGGGTACGGGTACGGCAGCAACGCGGCGTTGAGCACCCGGCGGCAGATGGCGAGCATCCAGGCGTTCCCCGGCACGCTCAAGCTCGACTCCCGCGGCTGGGACCACGGCGACCTGACGTCGCACGACGGCGGCGCCTACGCCATCTCGCAGTACCGGACCTGCGCCACGACGTCGTGGTGCCTCACGTACCTGCAGCCCGAGTCGGGTACCTCCTGCCGGGGCGGCTGCGTGCCGGGCAGCACCGACACGTCGATCCAGAACCACATCGTGCGGGTCTCGAACGACGACCGCCGCGACACCCACTGGCAGTGGTGCAGCTGCCTCACCAAACGCCCCGACGGCACTGACGAGAAGTGCTACACCCGCAACTCGCACGTGAAGCCGATGCTCCAGGTCCTCGACGACGACGGCCGGTTCCGCGGCTGGGTGGGCGCGGAGGCGTCGTTCAACCCGGTCACCCCGAACCCGCGCGACGGCGACATGCTCTCCGCCTTCCGCGTCAGCGACTTCCGCTGACGCTCAGCCCGTGACCCACCGCAGGCCGCGCATCAGCGCGTGCCCCGCGAACCGCACACCGGTGGCCTCCGCGACCGGCAGGTAGGGCAGCCGCAGCGGCATCCGCGCCCACACCGGCAGCGACGCGACGGCCGTGGCGCTCAGCACCGCGTACGGCCCGCGCGCCACCACCGGCAACGGGGCCTTGAGCAGCAGGAACCTGGCCGCCTCCCGCGCCTCGGCCGTGCCTCGCAGCTCCGGCCGGTACGCGTTGAGCCGCGCGTCGAGCTCCGCGACCGTCCGCGGCGGTTCCGGGATGCCCATCGCGTCCGCGATCACCGCCATGTCGGCCACGTAGCCGTCGTAGTCGTCGAGCGGCTCGTCGCCGTAGCGCTGGTGGCAGCGCAGGAAGCTGTCGACCTCGGCCACGTGCACCCACCCCAGCAGGTGCGGGTCGTCGGCGCGGTACCGGCGCCCGTCCGGCGCGGTGCCGCGAATGCGCTCGTGCAGGCGCGCCAGCCGTTCGATGGTCCGGTGCGCGTGCTCGGCCGTGCCGTAGGTGGTGGTGCCGACGAACAGGCTCGTGCGCTGCAACCGCCCCCACGGATCCGTGCGGTAGTCGGAGTGCTGGGCGACCGCCGCCATCGCGAGCGGGTGCAACGACTGCAGCAACAGCGCCCGCAGACCGCCGATGAACATGGCGTGGTCGGCGTGGACGTGCCGGATCGGTCTGTCGTCGGCGAACAGGCGCGGGCCGGGCGTCTCGTGGATCCGGCGCGCGTGCTTCGCGCGGTCGGGACCGATGACCCGCTCGAAGAGACTTTCGCTCACCTGTCGTCGCAGCGCCTCCAGCATCACTCCATCATGCGCGCAAAGCCGGGACCTCCGCATGACCGGCGCGGGCACCTCTCCGCTGTACGGGTGAGAACACCCGTCCTTCGCACCGGAACGGACCTCCGCCGGGAGGGCACCGTGGTAACACACGTTTGGTGTCGCACGATCAGCTTTCTCGGAAGAGGGGAATCGGAAGCGGATGGACGATTCGCACCTGCCCGGCATCTACCACGACGCCGAGAAGGCGTCCGCGCACGGCCAGCGCCGCACCCTGCGGCTCAGCCGGGTGCGCCTGCTCGGCGCCGTGCTCGCCGCGGTCGGTGGCGCGTTCAAGTGGAAGATCGGCGGCGGGGTCGACTTCTGGGCGTGGGTGGCGCTCGCGGGGTTCCTGGTGGCGCTGTTCAGCGAGTTCCTGCTGTGGGCCATGCACCCGGAGCTGAAGTGGAACGCCGGCCGGGCCGTGGCCGAACGGGTGAAGTCGCTGGCCTGGCGCTACGCCGTCGCGGGAGATCCCTTCCCGTCCGACGCGCCGCACGCGCGCCGGGAGCTCGAGGTCAGGATCGACGAGATCGTCACGGAGCACAGCAAGAAGCTCCTGCTGACGAGCGTCAACCCCGCGGGCGACCAGGTCATGGCGGAGCTTCGGGCGAAGTCGTTCACCGAGCGCAGGGACGCCTACCGCGAGCACCGGGTGCACGGGCAGCTGTCCTGGTACCGCGACCGCGCCGAGCGCAACGAGAAACGCGCGTCCCTCTGGCGGTTCCTGCTCTTCGGCGGCGAGTTCGTCGCGATCGTGCTCGCGATCCTGCGCATCAACGGCGTGTGGGACGTCGACCTGTCCGGCGTGATGGCGGCGGCGGTCGCGGGCGGCGCGGCGTGGATCGGGCTGCGGCAATACGAGAACCTCAACCTCGCCTACCTCGCCGCCGCCAGCGAGCTGGCGCAGATCTACCGGCAGCTCCCCTTCACCGCCGAGAGCGACTGGGCCACGACGGTCGCCGAGGCCGAAGCGGTGATCAGCAAGGAGCACTCGGCCTGGCTCGCCTCGCGCCCGAGCACCACCTGACC
>NZ_DASVFL010000232.1:0-2188 GCF_036380075.1 Lentzea sp.
ATCCGTCACACGTGGTCCGGTCGCAGCACCGTCCGCGCCACCGACGAGGCCAGCGCGATGCCCAGCCGCACCCCGTCCCGCCCGAGGAACACCCGCGACGTGCCGATGCGGTCGAGCACGGGCTGGTCGACGACCCCGAGCCCGAACGCGATCATCTCCGGGCACGACGCCGTCTCCGTGAGCCTGGCCAGCTCCCGCGGCCAGTCCTGGTCGGTCGCCCGGCCATCGGAGACGAAGAACAACACCGGCCGCCGCACCCGCACCCGTTGCGCCTTGAGCTCCGCCACGTCCCGCTCGATCACCCCGCGCACGAACGCGAACACGGCCCCGAAGTCCGACCCCGACTCCTGCCGCGGCGTGACCAGCCCGGCCGGTTCGAGCGCGGGCGCGAGCGGGTGCGCGACCAGCGGCCGGTCGGCGAACACCACGACGCAGAGCCGCACCCGCGCCGCCGTCCGCCGGTCCGCGTGCACCACCCCGCGGAACTCGCGCATGCCGGCGTTCACCTCGTCGACGTGGTCGTTCATCGAGAACGACACGTCGCACACCACGTAGCAGGGCAGCACATCGTCGGACACCATCGGTCTCCCCTTCGGCACCTTGCGTGACTCCACCGGGCACCGTGACGTGGCCGCGTTGATCAAAGGTGGACAAAAAGCGGATACATCGACACGCGGAAGGCACATCGCGCGACATTCCACCCAGACAGGAGTGGACACCGAGGAGGTCGGCGTGGAGTTCCGGATGCTGGGTCCGTTGGAGGCGTGGCACGAGCAAGCCCCGGTGTCCTTGGGAGACCAGCAACAACGCTTCATCCTCGTCGTGCTCCTGTTGCACGCGAACAAGCCCGTGTCACCCGAACGCATCACCGAGGTCGTGTGGCCCGACAACTCCGAACGCCGGACGCTCGTGCGCGGCTACATCAACAAGCTGCGCAAGGCGTTCGACTCCACCGGCACCTCGATCGAGCGGACGGCGACCGGCTACGTGCTGCGCGTCGACGAGGACTCCATCGACACCGTCCGCTTCGACCGGCTGCGGGCAGAGGCCGCGCAGGCCCTTCAGGACAAGGACGAGCGCCGCGCCATCGAACTGCTGCGCGAGGCGGTCGCGCTGTGGCGCGGCCGGTTCCTGGAGGACATCGACATCGACAGGGTCGGCGGCGTCGAGGTGATCTTCCCGGACGACGGCTACCACGACGCCCTCGGCGACCTGGCCGAGCTGGAGCTGGTCTCCGGCGACCACCGCTCGGCCAGGGACCGGATGCGCAGGGCCATCCGCACCGCCCCCGACGAGCAGAAGTACGCCGAGCTGCTGATGCGCGCGCTCATCGCGGGCAACGACCGCGTCGGCGCCATCCGGATCTTCGACACCACGAGCCGCGCGCTCGCCGACGCCGGGTTCGAACCGGGAACGGTGCTGCGCAACCTGGCCGAACGCGCCCGGCGCGGTGAGCGGGGCAGCTCGCTGCCGTCGCGGCCGGGCGGGTTCACCGGCCGTGCGGCGGAACTCCGGGCGATCGAGTCGGCCGCGGCGGGAACCGGGGAGCGGCGGGCCGTCTGGGTCAGCGGCGCGCTCGGCGTCGGCAAGACGGGCCTGGCGGTCGAGGCGGCGCACCGGCTGCGCGACCGCTTCCCCGACGGGCAGATCCTGGTGAAGCTCAACGGGTTCACCCCCGGCGTCGCCGAGACGTCGATCTCGGACGCGCTCACCCAGCTGCTGATCGAGCAGGGCGTGCCGACCGAGCAGATCCCGGACACCGTCGGCCGCAAGGTCACGCTCTACCAGTCCCGGCTGTTCGGCACGAAGACGTTGGTGGTGCTGGACAACGCGGCGTCACCCGAGCAGGTCCGCCCGCTGCTGCCGGAGGCGGGGAGCTGCTTCGCGATCGTCACGAGCAGGCACATGGGCGAGCCGGACATCAGCGCGCACGTCCGGCTGGCGCCGCTGCCTCCCGGCGAGGCGCTGGCGATGTTCCAGACGCTGACCGACCCCTTCCGCATCCGCGGGCGGTCGGCCGACGTGGCCGGGCTGGTCAAGCGCTGCGGCTACCTGCCGATGCCGATCAACATCGCGGCCGCGCTGTTCCGCCGGCACGACAGGTGGTCGCTCGACGACCTCCTCGGCCAGGTGGATGACACCGGTCCGTGGCCGGAAGCCGGCGCGGCCGCCGTGCACGCGTCCTACC
>NZ_DASVFL010000233.1:0-37971 GCF_036380075.1 Lentzea sp.
CACGGCGCTCCCCAGAACCCGAGCCCGGACTGCTTCGCCACCGCTGCGGCAGCCGAGATCGCGGCCTCCGCCCCGTCCACCGCACGAGCGGCACCCTGACCGGCCGCGAGGACCGCGTAGTCCGCGCCGTCGGCCAGCTGCAGCTGACCGCCCACGACCTTGACCGGCTTGCCCACCAACGTCTTCGTCGCGAACTCGACCGCCGACGACGCCCAGCACTCGCCGGGAGCGGCCAGGCCCTGCAGCACCAGCTTGGTGCCGTTCGACAGGGCCACGGTGCGACCGTCCACGACGGACTCGACGGTGACCGGCGGCGGCGCGGTGGTCGTGGTCGTCGTGGAGGAGGTCGTGCTCGTCGTCGTGGTGGTGGCGGAAAGCGAGCTCGTGGCGCTCGCGAGATCGGTGGACGGCTGGCCGCAGGCCGCGACGATCGCCAGCGGGAACACCGCCGAGATCGCGAGGGCGGTGCGGCAGGCGTTCTGCGGCAGTCGTTGCCAGAGCACGGGTGCGGTCACGAGCAGCACATCGCGACACCGGCGGCGAGGTGTTACCCGCGTCACCCGGACGGAGCATCGCACCGTCCACAACGGACAAACGAAGAGGGCCGGTAGTCGTGGTGACTACCGGCCCTCTTCTTACGTGGAGCTGAGGGGAATCGAACCCCTGACCTTCTCGATGCGAACGAGACGCGCTACCAACTGTGCTACAGCCCCTTGCGGTGTTACGAGAGAACTATAGCAGTCTCGGAGGGGGTGTTTTCACCACCCCCTCCTAAGCCCCCACCGCACCCCGGTACCGCAGCGACTCGAGCCCGTCCAGCTCGACGAAGACCGGGTCCTCGTCGTCGGAGTCGACCGGGATCGTGCCCGGCCGGACGTGGTGCTCGTAGCGCGGCAACGGCGGCAACGCCGGCTTCTCGTCGACCACCACGACCTCGACCTGGGTGGTCTCGGCCTCCTCCTGGGAGGGTTCGGCGACGGGAGCGGACGCCTCCTGCTGCGGCTGCGGGCCCGTAGCACGACGGCGGCGCACCTGCTGCAGGCGGGCGAGCCGGCGGGCGCGGATCTCCTCCTCGATCCGCACCTGGCGGCGCAGGTAGGTCAGGTAGCCCACGACGACCAGGTCGAGCGCGGCGTGGCCGTACCAGAGCGGCGCGTAGAACACGCCCGCCACGATTCCCGTCACCACGGCGGCGACCAGCAGGAACGCGATCACTCTGCGGCGGAACGCGTACTTCGCCTGCGCGACCAGCGCGGCGGTCTCCGGGTCGTAGCCACCGCGGCCGCGCCGGAAGGGGCGCTCGACGTACTCCTCCTCGTCGAAGTAGTCGTCGTCGATGTCGTGGATGTCGTCGTACTCGGCGTCTGGCATGGCGTCGTACTCCTCCCCCACGCTGCGCGCACTCTCCTGGCGCTTGCGGGCCAGCATGGGGACGAGGACCACCAGCCACGCCACGACCAGCGCGACGATGATCAGCGAACTCGGCATTCCCCGTACACCTCCCCCGGCCCACGCGTGGTGCTGTTCACCACGCTAGTCACAACAGTCACACCTGTGTCGGAGGCTCGCCGAACTCGGTGCGTACGAAAGTGTGGTGTATCACCCACTTTTGGGTGAAGTGATTACGACATACGGCAGCAGTCGTCAGGGAAGACGGGCCTCTCCGCGTGCGACCAAACGGCGCACTAGGCCATCCGAGGCCTCTTCGGTCGTGAGGGCGAGGCAGAGGTGGTCGCGCCACTGTCCCGCAACATCCAGATAACGCTTGAAGAGGCCTTCCTCCCGGAATCCGGACTTCGCGAGAACGCGGAGGGAGGCGCCGTTCTCGGGGCGGACGGTCGCTTCGAGCCGGTGCAGACCAGCGCTGCGGAAGGCGTGGTCGGTGAGCAACGCCACGGCGGCCGTTGCGACGCCTCCGCCCGCCCGGTCAGCGGCCACCCAGTAGCCGATCCAGGCCGACTGGAGGGAGCCGCGGACGATGTTGCCGACGGTGATCTGACCGGCGACCTCGCCGTTGACCACGATCATGAACGGCAGGGTGCTGCCGCGCCGGGCCATGGAGCGCAGCGACGACCACTGGGCGGGCCAGGACAGCGTCGCGTTGCGCTCGTCCCAGCCCTCCTGCGCCGTGGGTTCCCACTGCTCCAGGTACGCGCGGTCGCGGATCCGCAGCCGCGACCAGGCGGAGCCGTCGAAGAGCCGGGGTCCGCGCAGCGTGACGGTGCCCGCGCGCACCTCGACGGGCCCCAGCCGGACCGGCCAGCCGGGGTGGCGTCCCAGATCGGAGAAAGCGCTCATCCCCCGCCGCTCGTCAGCCCCGCTGGGCGAGGAAGCTGACCAGGACCTCGTCACCGACCGAGACCTCGGTGACGTCCTCGTCGACCATGACCAGGCAGTTGGCCTCGGCGAGCGACGCGAGCAGGTGCGACCCGGACGTGCCGAGCGGTTGCACCAGGTACTCGCCGTTGTCGGCGTCGCGCAGCAGCTGGCCGCGCAGGAAGCCCCT
The DNA here is from genome assembly GCF_036380075.1 of Lentzea sp. Taxonomy (NCBI): domain Bacteria; kingdom Bacillati; phylum Actinomycetota; class Actinomycetes; order Pseudonocardiales; family Pseudonocardiaceae; genus Lentzea; species Lentzea sp. The sequence goes on from NZ_DASVFL010000233.1 coordinate 2,507, forward strand.
GCGGCCCTTCGTCGACTGCAGCGGCGACAGCAGCCGCGCCGACACCGCGCGGCGGTACGGGTTCTTCTTGCCCAGCGCGGCCCTGATCAGAGGCCTGACCAGCACCTCGAACACGACCAGCGCGCTCATCGGGTGCGCGGGCAGCAGGAACGTCGGCACGGCGTCCGGTCCGAGCCGGCCGAAGCCCTGCGCGGAGCCGGGGTGCATGGCGACGCGGCCGACGTCCATGTCGCCGAGCTCGGCCAGCGCGGCCTTGACCTCGTCGCCGATGGTGCCGCCCACGCCTCCGGCGATCACGACGATCTCGGACAGCAGCAGCCGTCCCTCGACGACCTCGCGCAGCCGGCGCGGGTCGGCCGACATGATGCCGACCCGGCTGACCTCGGCGCCCGCGTCGCGTGCGGCGGCCGCCAGCGCGTAGGAGTTCACGTCGTAGACCTGGCCCTGGCCTGGCGTGCGGTCGACGTCGACGAGCTCCTCGCCGAGCGAGATCACCGACACCCGCGGGCGCGGGTGGACGAGCACCTTGTTGCGCCCGACGGCGGCCAGCAGGCCGACCTGGGCCGCACCGATGGACGCGCCGCGGCGGACGGCGACGTCCCCGGTCTGCACGTCCTCGCCGGTGCGGCGGACGAACCCGGCGGACGGCACGCTGCGGTTGACCGTCACCTTCGCCTGGTGGCCGTCGGTGTAGCCGAGCGGCACGACCGCGTCCGCCAGCGTCGGCAACGGCGCGCCGGTCGCGATCCGCACGGCCTGGCCCGGCTGGAGCCGGCGCGGCTGCCGGGAGCCGGCCGGGATCTCGCCCACGACCGGCAGCTGCACGGGGCCGGCGTTCGCCCCGGACACGTCGACGCTGCGCACTGCGTAGCCGTCCACGGCCGCCTGGTCGAAACCGGGCAACGCGCGTTCGGCCACGACCTCCTCGGCGCAGAGCAGGCCCTGCGACTCCGAGATCGCCACCCGCACGGGCGCGGGCCGCACGGCGGCCGCGATCACCCTGGCGAGCTGCTCGTCCACTGACCTCATGTGTGTTGGTCCTCGCGCTCAGGAGTTGTCGAGGCGTTCCCGCAACCACTCGCGCAGATCGGGTCCGTACTCCGGGGTCTCGAGTGCGAAGTCAACCGCAGCGCGCAGGAATCCCGCGGGATTGCCGAGGTCGTGTCGTCCGCCGCGGTGCACGACGACGTGCACGGGGTGACCCTCGTTGATCAGCAGCGCGATGGCGTCGGTGAGCTGGAGCTCGCCTCCCGCGCCCGGCGTGATGCGCTTGAGGGCGTCGAAGATCGCCCGGTCGAGGAGGTAGCGGCCGGCCGCGGCGAACGTCGACGGCGCGTCCTCCGGCTTGGGCTTCTCGACCATGCCGACGACCTGCTTGACGTCGTCGTTGCCCGTGTCGCGGACGTCGAAGACGCCGTAGGCGGAGATCTGCTCGCGCGGGATGTCGAACGCCAGCAGGACGGTGCCGCCCTTCTCCTGGCGGACCTCGGCCATCTTCTTGAGCGCGCCGGTCGGCAGGATGATGTCGTCGGGCAGCAGCACCGCGACGGCCTCGTCCTCACCGGTCAGGTTGCCCTCGGCGCAGCCGACGGCGTGGCCGAGGCCCAGCGCCTGCTCCTGGATCGCGGTCTCGGCCTTGATCAGCTGCGGGGCGCGCCGGATCTTCTCGACCAGGTCGGACTTGCCCTTGTCGGTCAGCGACTGCTCGAGGTCGGGGTTCGCGTCGAAGTAGTCGGCGACCGACGCCTTGGTCGGCGACGTCACGATGACCAGCTTCTTCGCGCCCGCCTCCGCGGCCTCCCTGGCCACGTACTCGATGGCCGGGGTGTCGACCAGCGGCAGCAACTCCTTCGGCACGGCCTTGGTCGTGGGGAGGAAACGGGTGCCCAGACCTGCCGCGGGCACGATAGCGGTGTGGAAGGCGCTGCTCATGGGCTGCGATGCTAACGACATACCGGGGGATACCCACCATGACGTCCGATCTTCGTGACCGGAAGGCCACTCTGCGTTCAGCGTTGCTGGCCGCACGGCGCTCGCTGCCGCCCGAGGTGCGCGCCGCCGAGGCCGCCGCGCTGCGGGCCCACGTGGACGCTCTCGACGTCCGGCCTGATCAGACGGTGTGCGCTTTTCTGCCGGTCGGATCGGAGCCGGGTGACGCGTCGTGGCTCGACGGCCTGCGGTGCCGGGTGCTGCTGCCGGTCGTGACGGGTGACTCGCCACTCGACTGGGCGGTCCACACCGGACCCGGCGGACTCGCGCCGGCGGCGTTGCGGCTGCTCGAACCCACCGGTCCCCGGCTCGGCGCCTCGGCGATCGCTGGAGCCTCCCTGGTGCTCGTGCCGGCGCTGGCGGTGTCGGTGTCCGGGGTGCGGCTCGGGAAGGGTCGCGGGCACTACGACCGGTCGTTGCCGCTGGTCAAAGCACCGCTGGTGGGCGTGGTGAGGGACTGCGAGGTGCTGCCCTCGGTCCCCGCCGAAGATCATGACGTGCGGATGGACCACGTGCTCACGCCCTCCGGCGGCCTGCGCCGGCTGTGAGATTGGCCGGGGGTGTTTGCGCTCGGGGAAGGATCTGAGCGAAAATCGTGTTGGCACTCACAACGGTCGAGTGCCAGATCTAGGAGCGAACCCAGTGCCTACGTACCAGTACGCCTGCACCGCGTGTGAGCACCGGTTCGAGGCTGTGCAGTCGTTCAGCGACGCCTCCCTCACCGAGTGCCCGGAGTGCTCTGGCAAGCTGCGCAAGCTCTTCGGCGCCGTCGGTGTCGTGTTCAAGGGCAGCGGTTTCTACCGGACCGACAGCCGTTCCGGCTCGTCGAAGAGCACGTCCTCGACGTCGTCCTCCGAGTCGAAGTCGTCTTCGTCCTCCTCGGACTCGAAGTCGTCGTCTTCGTCGGACTCGAAGTCGTCCTCGTCGTCCTCGTCCTCGGCTTCGAAGAGCGCTCCGGCGGCTGCCGCCTCCTGAAGATCGCGAGTTGTCCACAACTTGCGACCAGCCCCGCTTCCCGTGCCCTCGACGGCCCTACCGTCGAGGGCATGACCCTTTCCCCCACGCTGCCCGACCGAGTCCGCTCACTGCTGCGCCGCCGCCCTTCCGTCGTGTGGCGCCGGTTCCTGGCTTCCGGTCTGGCGCTGCTGGCCGCGTTGACGGCCTTCTGGCCGGACGTGGGTCATCCGGCCGTCGTCGCCTCGCGGGACCTGCCGCCGGGCGTCCCGCTGGCCGACTCCGACCTCCGGCTGGTGTCGTTCGAGACACCGGTGTCCGGGTCGTTCCCCGGCGTGTCCGACCTGGTGGGCCGGACGCTGACCGAGGCCGCGCGGGCGGGCGTCCCGTTGACGGACCTGGACCTGGCACCGGCCACCCCCGACTCGGCGTCGGTGGCCGTCGAGGTCGCTGACCAGGGCCTGGCCGGCGTAGTGCGGCCGGGCAGCCGCGTCGACGTGGTGACGTCCACCGGCGAGGTGCTGGCCGAGAACGCGGCGGTGCGGGAGACGCGCGGGCAGGTCGTCGTCCTCACGTTGCCAAGACTTGATGCAAATCGTGTGGCCGCGATGTCACTGGATCATGCTTTAGCCGTTACTCTCCGCTGATGCTGAAGGGATTCAAGGACTTCCTGATGCGCGGGAACGTCGTCGACCTGGCTGTAGCCGTGGTCATCGGCACCGCGTTCACCGCGATCGTCACCGCATTCACCACGAGCCTGATCAAGCCTCTCATCGCCGCGCTGGGCAGCGCGGAGACCAAGGGCCTCGGTGTCCAGCTGCGAGAAGGCAAGGAGGACACGTACCTCGACTTCAGCAACGTCATCAACGCGGCGATCAACTTCGTGATCGTGGCCGCCGTCGTCTACTTCGTCCTGGTGCTGCCGATCAAGAAGATCCAGGAGCGCCGCAAGAGGGGCGAGGAGGCCGGCCCGGCCGAGCCGACGAACGTCGAGCTGCTGATCGAGATCCGCGACCTGCTGGCGGCCCAGCAGGGCCACCAGACCACCGTGGTCCAGCCGACGACGGACGTGCGAGCCCCGAAGGTCTGACCCCTCCCGGCCGCCGCTCGTCGCCGGGTGGCGGCCGGCCCAACACGTTTTCGACCCGCGCGCGGTGGTGGCGCGGGGTGAGAGCTCTGGGCGAACCTCGCAGGACGCGGGCGACGGACACGGCAGGCACCGCGTACGACGCCGGCTTGGCGTCGCGCAAGGCGTGCGCGACACGCAGCCCGATTTTCGGGCTGGCGGCAGCTCTGAGGCGCACGTACGCCCGCCCGCACCAGGGTCCTTCGGTCAGCCAGCCGGAGTGGCCCGCTCAACGGAAACCGCAGCCGCCTTCCGGCGTGCTCGTCCCGCGGCATCAGCCGCCGTGGTGCGGCGGCCTGTTCTCGCGGTACCAGGCCTCCCGGTCCTCCGACCCGGCCGACCCGCCACCGCGCTCGTCCGACGTCGTCTCCGGGAGCACGTCGCCGAACACCTCGGCCAACCGGCGACGACGCTTCACCGCAGCGTCGTCGTCGGCCGGCTCAACCGGGTCATTCCTCGTCAAGACCGCTCAGCTGCTCGATGACGTAGGGCACCAACGCCGACAGGGTCGCCATGCCGTCGCGGACCGCGGAGCGCGAGCCCGCGAGGTTCACGACCAGCGTGCTGCCGGAGACGCCGACCAGGCCGCGCGAGATGCCCGCGTCGACCGCGCCGGCGGCCAGGCCGGAGGCGCGGAGGGCCTCGGCGATGCCGTGGATCGGGCGGTCCAGCACGCCCTGCGTGGCGTCGGGGGTGACGTCGCGCGGGGACACGCCTGTGCCGCCCACGGTGACCACCAGGTCGACGCCGCCGATGACGGCCGTGTTGAGGGCGGCCCGGATGTCGACCACCTCACCCTCGACCGCGACGGTGCCGTCGACGATGAAGCCCGCTTCTTCCAGAAGTTCGGTGACGAGGGGACCGGAGTTGTCGTCCTGCTCGCCGTGCGCCACCCGGTCGTCCACGATCACGACCAAAGCGCGGCCAAGGCGCTGCGCGCTGCGTTCCATGCGATCACCGTAGCGGGAGTCGGACTTCGAAGCGGCAGCCAGGACCGTGGTTTTGCACCCCGATGCGCCCGTGGTGGGCGTCGACGAGCCCCCGCGCGATGGAAAGGCCCAGTCCGGCGCCGGAGGGATTGCGCGCGGACGAGCCGCGGAAGCCCACCTCGAACACCTGGGGCAGCACGTCGTCGGGGATGCCGCCGCACGCGTCGTCCACTCGCACCACCGCGTCGGGTCCGTCCACATCGACCTGGACGGCCACCGAGCCGCCCTCGGGTGTGTGGCGGATCGCGTTGGACACGAGGTTGCGCACGACACGCATCAGTTCCGGATCGGAACCCCGCACGACCGGCCACCCGCGGGCGTCGGCGCGCAGCCGGACTCCCTCGCGCGCGGCCACCGGGCGGGACGCGGCGACCACGTCGCTCACCACGTCGGCCAGCGCGACGTCGTGCATCGACAGGTTCAGCGCGCCCGCGGTGATCCGCGAGAGCTGGAACAGGTCGTCCACGAGCTTCGACAGGTGGTCGGCCTCCTGGGCGATCTGCTTGGCGTAGACGGCGACCTCGCCCGGCTCCGACACGACGCCGTCCTCCAGCGCCTCCGTCATCGCCCTGATGCCGGCCAGCGGCGTCCGCAGGTCGTGGCTGATCCACGCCACCAGCTGCCGCCGTGCCGCCTCCGCCTCGCGCTCCCACATGGTGCGCCGGGCGATGGCGCGGCCCAGCATGATCGAGAACGGCACGGTGACCAGGCCGACCAGCGCGCACGCCATCAGGGCGGCGTTCAGCATCGGCGTGAACATGAACCCGCTGACCACCAGCACGCCGGCGATGGTCGCCACCACCGGCACGATGACCATGACGGTCATCGCGGTGGTGAGCGAGACGCGGCTCAGCCTGTCGAACACGGGTCGTACCGGTAGCCGACGCCCCACACCGTGCTGAGCCGGCGGGGCTTCGCAGGGTCCTGCTCGATCTTCTCGCGCAACCGTCGCACGTGGACGGTCACGGTCGACTGGTCGCCGAACTGCCAGCCCCACACGCGTTCCAGCAGCTCGGCCCGGCCGAACGCCTTGCCGGCGTTGCCGATGAAGAACGCCAGCAGGTCGAACTCGCGGGTGGTCAGCTGCAACGGCCTGCCGTCCAGCGTGGCGGTGTGCGCGGCCACGTCGAGCACCAGGTCGCCGTCGCGCACCACGCGGGGCTCGTAGGACCGGTGAGCCCGCCGCAGCACCGACGAGACGCGCAACGCGAGCTCGCGCGGGCTGAAGGGCTTCGTGACGTAGTCGTCCGCGCCGATCTGGAGCCCGGCGATGCGGTCCTCCTCCTCGCCCAGCGCCGTCAGCATGACCACGGGCGTGCTGCCGCGCTCCCGGATCCGCCGGCACACCTCCAGGCCGTCGATGCCCGGCAGCATCAGGTCCAGGACCACGATGTCCGGCTCGTGCGCGGCCATCGAGCGCAGCGCCTGCTCCCCGTCACCGGCGAGCTCGACCTCGTACCCGGCGTGTTCGAGGTACCGGCGCACCACGTCCCGCACCGTCGTGTCGTCGTCGACGACCAGAACCCTTTCCACCACACCACCACGCTAAGCCACGAACGCCGCGGAAGCCCGTGGCCGTCACCAGCACGTAAGAAGGGCCGTACCTGTGCGCGGGGCAGGTGCTCACAGGTACGGCCCTCGGGTGGTTACGCCGGGTTCCGACGGCGGCGGCGGTCGGAACCCGGCGCCCCCGACCTACTGCACGTCGACGCCGTCGAGAGTGGCTTCGACGGTCCGGCTGTCGGACAGCGTGATGGTGACCTTGTCGCCGGGAGCCTTCGACCGGACGGCGGCGACCAGCGTGTCCGACTCGTCGATGCGGCGGTCACCGAACTTGGTGATCACGTCGCCGGCCTTGAGCCCAGCCTTCTCCGCCGCGCCGCCGGCGGTGGTCTCGGTGATCTTGGCGCCCTGCTCGGACGACTCGACCTTCACGCCGAGCACGGTCTGCTTCGGCTTGCCGGTCTTCACGATCTCGTCGATCGTGCGGCGCGCCTGGTCCATCGGGATCGAGAAGCCGATGCCCACGGACCCGGCCTGGCCGTTGGCCGAGCTCGGGCTGTAGATCGCCGAGTTGATGCCGACGACCTGGCCCTGCATGTTCACCAGCGGCCCGCCCGAGTTGCCCGGGTTGATCGCGGCGTCGGTCTGGATGGCGTTGAGGACGGTGGCCTGCGAGTTGCGGTTGTCGCTGCCCGCGGAGACCGGGCGGTTCAGCGAGCTGACGATGCCCGAGGTGACGGTGCCGGACAGCTCGAACGGCGAGCCGATCGCGACGACGCCCTGGCCGATCTTCAGGTCACCGGAGTTGCCGAGCTGCACGACCGGAGCGCCGGAGATGCCGTCGGCCTGGATGACGGCGATGTCGGAGCTCGGGTCGCGACCGAGGATCTTCGCGGTGGCGGTCTTGCCGTCCTGGAAGACGACCTTGATGTTGCCGCCGGTGGCAGCGCCCTCGATGACGTGGTTGTTCGTCACGATCTGGCCGTTGCTGGAGATCACGAAGCCCGAGCCCTCACCGGCGCCGGTCCGCGTCACGACCTGGATCTGCACGACGGACGGCAGCAGCTTGTTCGCCACGTCCTCGACCGAACCGGCCGGGGCGTTGCTGGTCTGCGACGCGGCGCGCGGCGTGTCGAGCGAGCTCACGGCCGACGAGTCGTTGGCGAAGTTGTAGCCCAGGTAGCCGCCCAGACCGCCGGAGAGCCCGCCGACGAGCAGCACGAGGGCCGCGACACCCGCCACGACCTTGCCGCGGCCCTTGGGGCGCGGCGGGACGGACGACTGGTAGCCGGGCGGGAGGTAGAACTGCCCCGTCTGCGGCCCGGGAGGTGGCGTCGGCTGAGGGCCCGTGTGAGGTCCCGCGAAGGGACCGCGGGGCTGCTCCGCGCCGAACTGCGCCGTGGTGGCGCCGAGGCCGAGCGGGTGGGGTTGGCCGGACTCTGCCGGAGGAAGCTGCTGGCCGGGTCCGGACCCGCCGAGCTGCGCCTGGCCCGCGTCAGGTGCGGGCACCTGCGGCTGGGCCGAAGTGAAGGAGGCGGGCGGGTCGCCCAGGCCGTGGTACGTCCCGGCCTGGCCGGATCCCCCCTGCACGGGATCCGGCCGGCCGGGTTCCGGCGAGGACGGGCCCTGCTCCCGCGCGCCGGAGTCTGTCTGACCGGCGCTCGTCGGCGCGGAGTGGGGCTCTTCCGGCTGCTGCGCTGGCTTGTTGCTCTCGGTCATGCCCATAGTCTCGGGTGTCGTCCTGAGAGCAGCCTTAAACCAGCCTGGGAGCTACTTGTGTGTTCCCCGGAGCCGCTCGGCGATCTGCTCCGGCGTCACGTCGTTGATCCACACGGCCTCGCCGGACTCGGAGCCCGCGAGGTACTTCAGCTTGTCCTTGGTCCTGAGCACCGAGAAGACCTGGAGGTGCAGCCACATCTCCTCGCGGCCCGCGTTCACCGGCGCCTGGTGCCAGGCGGCGATGTAGGGCAGCGGGCGGTCGTACAGGGCGTCCAGGCGGTGCAGCACCGACAGGTAGAGCGCGCTGAAGTCGTCACGCTCCACAGAGGACAGAGCGGCGAGGTCCGGCACCTGGCGGCGCGGCGCCAGCACGACCTCGACGGGCCAGCGGGCGGCGGCCGGCACGAACGCCACCCAGTGCTCCGACTCCTCCACCACCCGCGCGCCCGCGCGGAGCTCCGCCTCCAGCACGTCGCCGAACAGCGGACGGCCGTGCTCGGCGTGGTAGTCCAGCGCCGCCGAGAGCATCCGCTCGGTCCTGGGCGTCACGAACGGGTAGGCGTAGATCTGGCCGTGCGGGTGCGAGAGCGTCACGCCGATCTCTTCGCCGCGGTTCTCGAACGGGAAGACCTGCTCGACCCCTGGCAACGTTGACAAGAACGCCACCCGGTCCGCCCACGCGTCCACGACGGTGCGCACGCGCGACCGGGACAGCTCACCGAACGACTTGTTGTGGTCGGAGGTGAAGCACACGACCTCGCAGCGTCCGCGGCCGGGCGCGCGCACGAACAGCTCCTCACCATCCACAGTGGACGGCACGTCCGGCACGTTCTGCGCCAGCGACGGGAACCGGTTCTCGAACACCACGACGTCGTACTCGGACTCGGGGATCTCGGTGGGCCTGCCCGGCGTCGACGGGCACAGCGGGCAGAGGTCCGCCGGCGGCTTGTAGGTGCGCGTCTGGCGGTGCGCCGCCATCGCGACCCACTCGCGGGTCAACGGGTCCAGCCGCACTTCGGACATCGGCTGCGTCGCGGGGAGGTCCCGCGTGTCCACCGCGACCCGCGGTGGCGCCTCAGCGCTGTCGTCGAAGTAGATGATCTCCCGGCCGTCCGCCAGCTTCCCCGCGGTACGCCTCACGCCAACTCCTCGCCACTTCCCGGTACATGAGCCAACACCAACTCGCCGACCTGCTCGGTGAGGATCGCCCGTGCGTCGTCCGGCAAACCCTCGTCCGTCACCAGGACGTGCGCCTCGTCGAGGTCGGCGATCGTGGAGATGCCCACGGTGCCCCACTTCGTGTGGTCCGCGACCACGACCACGCGCCCGGCGGCGTCGACTAGCGCGCGGTCCGTCTCGCTCTCGTTGAGGTTCGGGGTGGTGAAGCCGGAGCGCTCGGCCATGCCGTGCACGCCCAGGAACACCACGTCGAGGTGCAGCGACCGCAGCGCGTTGACGGCCACGGGGCCGACCAGCGCGTCGGACGGCGTGCGCACGCCACCGGTCAGCACCACCGTCCGGTCGGTGCGCCCGCTCTGCTGGAGCACGTCGGCGACGCGGATCGAGTTCGTCACGACCGTGAGGTCCGGGATGTCGTCGAGGAAACGCGCTAACGTCCACGTGGTCGTGCCCGCGGACAGGCCGATGGCGGTGCCGGGACGCACGAGGCCCGCGGCGAGCGCCGCGATCGCCTCCTTCTCGGGCAGCTGCCGGACCGACTTGGCCTCGAACCCGGGCTCGTCGGTCGAGCGCCCGACGACGGACGTGGCGCCGCCGTAAACCTTCTCCACCAGCCCGCGCGAGGCGAGCACGTCGAGGTCGCGGCGCACGGTCATGTCCGAGACGCCGAGCCGGACCACCAGGTCGCTCACCCGCACGGCACCGGTCCGGCGGACCTCCTCGATGATCACCGCTTGCCGCTGACGTGCCAGCACCTCACACCTCTTCCCTGAGGACGACGACGTCCCCGGCTCGCACGGTGAGGTGCCCGGAGACCTGCTCGCCGGACAACGCGTCGACACCGGACGCCTCGATCTGCGCGTCGGTGTCGGAGTGGTTGACGGCGAAGAGCCACGATACGTCGCCCCTGCGCCGGACAACCTCGATCTCGCCGCGCGACACCGCAACGCCCGCACCGGAAAGCGCGATTTCCACCGTTCGGCCGAGACCGTCCTCGTCGAGGTCGCACGCGACGTACCACGCGACGCCGTTGCCGAACGCGTTGCGCGTGACGGCGGCCACCCCGGGCAACGGCCCGTCGGTGTACGAGGCGACGACTTCGGCGGTGCGCGTGTGCAGGTGCTCCGTCCACAGCGAGGCGGTCGACCCGTCCGTCAGCGAGACGCGTTCGCCCTGCCGCAGCGGGAAGAACTCCTCCGACCACACGCCCAGCACGTCGCGGAACGCGCCGGGGTAGCCGCCGAGTCGCACTCGCGTGTACTCGTCGGCGACGCCGGAGAGGTAGGTGACGACGACGTGCCCGCCGCCCGCCACGTAGTCCGCGACCACGGCGGCGTGCGCGTCGGACACCGCGTAGAACGCCGGCACGACGACCAGCGAGTAGGCCGACAGGTTCGTGCCCGGAGCGACGAAGTCGACCGTGACACCGGCCTGCCACAGCGCCTTGTAGTACCCGAGGACGTGCCGGTAGTAGTCGAAGTCCGCCGTGGGGTGCGCGTCCTGCCGCAGGGCCCAGTTGGACTGGAAGTCGTAGAGGACCGCGACCGAGGCGTCCACAGTGGAGCCGACGACGTCGCTGATCTTCGCGTACTCGGCGCCGACCTCGCAGACCTCGCGGTACACCTTGGTGTCCGTGCCGGCGTGGGGCACCATCGCCGAGTGGTAGCGCTCGCTGCCGCCGCGCGACTGCCGCCACTGGAAGAACAGCGTGCCGTCCGCGCCGCGGGCGATGTTCTGGTACGAGTGGCGCCGCATCTCCCCCGGCAGCTTCGCGATGTTGCGGTGCTGCCAGTTGACCGCGGACGTCGAGTTCTCCATCAGCAGCCACGGCTTGCCGCCCGCGAGGCCGCGCACGAGGTCCGCGGACATCGCCAGCTCGACGTGCCGGTCGGGCGACTGGGCCTCGGTGTAGTGGTCGTTGGAGACGAAGTCGACCTCGCGCGCCCACTTCCAGTAGTCGAGGTCGCCGAAGGTCCAGTTGGCCATGAAGTTCGTGGTGACCGGCACGTCCGGCGTGATCATCCGCAGCACGTCGCGCTCGGACTTGTACAGCTCGAGGATCGCGTCGTCGGTGAACCGGTCGTAGTCGAGCACGTGGGCCGGGTTGGAGAACGTCGGCGTGACCCGCGGCGGCAGGACCTGCGCGAAGTCGGTGTAGCCCTGGCTCCAGAACGCCGTGGACCAGGCGTCGTTGAGCTGGTCGAGCGTGTAGCGGCCCGACAGCCACTCGCGGAACGAGGCCGCGCAGGTGTCGCAGTAGCAGCGCTTCACGTGGCACGCGTACTCGTTGCCGACGTGCCACGCGGCCAGCGCGGGGTGGCCCTTGTAGTGCGCGGCCATCTCGGACGCCAGCGCCGTCGAGCGGTCGCGGTAGATGGGCGACGACGGGCAGTAGGCCTGCCGTGAGCCGTGCGAGAGCCGCACGCCGTCCGCGCGGACCGGCAGCATCTCGGGGTACTCGGCCGTGAGCCACGGCGGGGGCGCGGCGGTCGCGGTCGCGAGGTCGACGCGGATGCCGCCGGCGTGCAGCAGGTCCATCACGCGGTCGAGCCAGTCGAACCGGTACTCGCCCTTGCTGACCTCGATCCGGCCCCAGCTGAAGATGCCGAGGCTCACGATGGTCACCCCGGCGCGGCGCATGAGCTGGACGTCCTCGGCCCAGACGTGTTCCGGCCACTGCTCGGGGTTGTAGTCAGCACCCCAGCCGAGGCCTGGCAGGTCGGTTGGCCAAGTCGTCACGGCGGCAAGCGTGGACGACAACAACCCCCAACGTCAACACAAGCAAACACAAGTTCGCGTTTGGGTCTGTTCAGCGGTTGAACCGCCGCCGCACCGGGTGAGGGCCGAGAAGCGCGCTGTGCACGGGTTTAACAGCTCCGTAACGGGACTTGACATGATGTATGACTGCGACCACATTGTGCGCAACTTTGTTTGAGTCCTGTTCGGTTCGCACGAGCGGGTGTCACCTGTAGGAGCGATGATGGTTCGGTACACGCCTGGTTCCACTCCGTTACCGCAATTCGGGCGGCGCACGATGCTGCGGGCCATGATGGCGGGCGCGGGCGTCGCGGCCACCGGTGGTCTTCTCGCGGCGTGCGGCAGCGGTTCGAGCTCCGGCGGTGACTCCAAGGTGGTCACCTTCGGCAACAACCTGTCCGACCAGGTGCCGAAGGACGCGATCACGGCGGCGCTCAAGGGCTTCGAGGGCCAGTCGGGCGGCCTGTCCGTCACGATCAACACCAAGCAGCACGAGCAGTACCAGGAGCAGATCAACAACTACCTGCAGGGCAAGCCGGACGACGTGCTCGCGTGGTTCGCCGGCTACCGCATGCGGTTCTTCGCCGACCAGGGCCTCACCGGCGACCTCAGCGACCTGTGGGGCAAGATCGGCGGCAACTACTCCGACGCGCTCAAGCAGGCGTCGACGGGCTCGGACGGCAAGCAGTACTTCGTGCCGTTCACGCAGTACCCGTGGGGCATGTTCTACCGCAAGAGCCTGTGGCAGGAACGCGGCTACGCGGTGCCGAAGAACCTGGACGAGCTCGTCGCGCTGTCGACGAAGATGAAGTCCGACGGCCTCATCCCGATCGCCTTCGCGCAGAAGCAGGGCTGGCCGGGCATGGGCACGTTCGACCAGCTGAACTTCCGCATCAACGGCTACCAGTTCCACGTGGACCTGCTGGCCGGCAAGGAAGACTGGCAGGACAAGAAGGTCAAGGACGTCTTCGACACCTGGAAGCGCCTGCTGCCGTTCCACCAGGAGAACGCGCTCGGCCGCGAGTGGCAGGAAGCCGCGCAGTCGTTGCAGCAGAAGAAGTCCGGCATGTACCTGCTCGGCTCGTTCCTCGGCCAGCAGTTCCCGGACGCCGACAAGGAAGACCTCGACTTCTTCCCGTTCCCGGAGATCAACCCGACGCACGGCACCGACACGGTCGAGGCGCCGATCGACGGCTACATGATGGCGAAGAAGCCCGGCAACTCCGAGGGCGCGCTCAAGCTGCTCGAGTACCTGTCGACGGCCGAGCCGCAGCTCACCTACCTGAAGTCCGACTCGTCCGTGGTCGCGACGAACCAGAAGGCGGACACCTCGAGCTACAACTCGCTGCAGAAGAAGGCGGCCGAGGTCATCAAGAACGCGAAGCACATCACGCAGTTCCTCGACCGCGACACCGACCCGGGCTTCGCGAGCGAGGCCGCCACCAACGGCCTGATCGCGTTCATCAAGGACCCGAACAGCGTCGACTCCGTGCTCAAGGGCATGGCTGACCAGGCGAAGAACATCTTCAAGTGACCGCACTGCAGGAGAAGCCGAAGGCGGTGGCCCCCGACGGGCCGCCGCCTCGTCGGCGTGGAAAACGTGCCACCGCCCTCGCGGGCACGGACAAGCTGGTGCTCGCGCTGATGCTCGGCATCCCCACGGTCGTGCACCTGCTGTTCGTGTGGATCCCGACGCTGGGCTCGGTCGCGCTGTCGTTCAGCAGGTGGAACGGCATCGGCGGCTTCGAGGACATCGAGTGGATCGGCGTGGGCAACTACGTCGAGATCTTCACCGAGTACCCGCGCTTCTGGCCGGCCGTCCAGCACAACGTGATCTGGCTGCTGTTCCTGCTGGTCGTGCCGACGTCGGCGGGCCTGCTGCTGGCCGTGCTGCTGGACCGCGAGATCAGGTTCAGCCGCGTCTACCAGAGCGCGCTGTACATGCCGATGGTCCTGTCGCTCGCGCTGGTCGGCTTCATCTGGCAGCTGATCTACACGCCGGACGGCGGCCTGCTGAACTCCGTGCTGGGGCTCGACAAACCGGTCGACTGGATCGGCGACTCGGACATCAACCTCTACGCCGTGCTCGTCGCGGCGGCGTGGCGGCACACCGGCTACATCATGCTGCTGTACTTGGCGGGCCTGAAGTCCGTCGACCCGGCGCTGAAGGAAGCGGCGGCCCTGGACGGCGCCTCCGCCTCCCAGACGTTCTTCCGCGTCACGTTCCCGGTGATGAAGCCGGTCAACATCGTGGTGCTCGTGGTGACGGTGATCGAGGCGCTGCGCGCGTTCGACATCGTGTACGTCATCAACAAGGGGCGCAACGGGTTGGAGCTGCTGTCGGTGCTGGTGACCGACAACATCATCGGCGAGGCGTCGCGCATCGGCCGCGGTTCCGCGGTGGCCGTCGTGCTGCTGACGATCTCGCTGGGCTTCATCATCACGTACCTGTACCAGGTGTTCAGCAAGGAGAACCGGACGTGACGGCGACCCTGGAACGGCCCCCGGCGCCGGCGCCGAAGAAGCGACCGGTGACTCCCGCCCGCGTCGCGCTGCACGTCTTCCTGGTGCTGACGTGCCTGATGACGCTGGCACCGCTGCTGTGGGCGGTCTACGCGTCGCTGCGCACTTACGACGACACGTCGGTGAACGGCTACTTCTCCGTCGCGAAGTCGCTGACGTTCGAGAACTTCGCGAAGGCGTGGGAGATCGGCGACCTGCCGCACTTCTACGGGAACACGCTGCTGATCACGCTCCCGGCGGTGGTGCTGACCCTCGGGCTGAGCTCCATGGTGGCGTTCGGCGTGTCCCGCTTCAGCTTCAAGTTCAACATCGCGCTGCTGATGCTGTTCACCGCGGGCAACCTGCTGCCGCAGCAGGTGATCGTGACGCCGCTGTGGCGCCTGTACCGGCTGATCGAGGTGCCGGAATGGGTGTCGGAGAGCGGGTCGCTGATCGACTCGCAGCTCGGCGTGATCCTGATCCACATCGCGTTCCAGATGGGGTTCTGCACGTTCGTGCTGTCGAACTACATGAAGACGATCCCGTACGAGCTGACCGAGGCGGCTCGGGTGGACGGGGCTTCCGTCTTCCGGCAGTACTGGCAGCTGACGCTGCCGTTGTGCCGGCCCGTGCTGGCCGCGTTGGCGACTCTCGAGTTCACCTGGATCTACAACGACTTCCTGTGGGCGTTGGTGCTGATCCAGGACGGGGACAAGATGCCCGTGACGTCTGCCCTGCAGAACCTGAAGGGGACGTTCTTCACCGACAACAACCTGATCGCGGCCGGGTCCCTGCTGGTGGCTTTGCCCACTTTGGTGGTGTTCTTCGTGTTGCAGCGGCAGTTCGTGGGCGGACTGACGCTGGGGTCGACGAAGGGCTGAGAACCGGAACGCAACGGGAAGGGGGCGGGGACCACGTGGTCCCCGCCCCCTTCGCGTACGTGCGGAAGTCCTACTTGCCGCCGGTCTGCGGGTTGTAGTCGGAGATGCCGCCCCAACGCCCCACCGGGATCACGATCACCCGCGCCTTGCCCACGACGTTGGCGATCGGGATCGCGCCGTCGGCGGGAGTCGGGTCGCCGTGCTTGCGCGAGTCCGAGGAGTTGTTGCGGTTGTCGCCCATCACCCACAGCTTGCCCGCGGGGACGGTGACCTTCTCGAACGAGTCCTGCTGGCGCGGGCCGCCGCCGAAGTTCAGGTACGGCTCGTCCAGCGGCTTGCCGTCGACCATCACGCGGCCCTGGTCGTCGCAGCACTCGACGGTCTGGCCGCCGACGGCGATGACGCGCTTGATGAAGTCCGTGCCGCTCGGCTCGGAGATGTTCACCATCGAGCCCAGGTCCTGCAGGGTGCCGACCACGAAGTTCGGGGGCTCCTTGCCGCCCGTCCAGTTCGGCGGGCCGCGGAAGACGATCACGTCGCCGGGGCGCGGGTCGTTGAACAGGTACGTGATCTTCTCGACCAGCACCTTGTCGTTCACGCAGCCCGTGCAGCCGTGCAGGGTCGTCTCCATCGAGGCCGACGGGATGACGAACACGCGCGCGACGAACGTCTGGATGACCACGGTCAGCAGCAGCGCCACGCTGAAGATGACCAGCAGTTCCTTCCAGAACGGCTGCTTCTTCTTCTTCCTCGAGAACCTCGGCACCTGGTCCTCGTCGTAAGCCGACGAGGAGGACGAAGCGGGCGGAGGTGTCGAAGCGGACGACCTGGACGTCGAGAAGCGCGTGGTGCGCTCCGGGCCGTCCCCGGCGGGAGGTGTCGTCTCCCAGCTCGACGAAGAATCGTCGTTCACGCGATGACTCACACGCCCCACCTTACGGACGTCCGGGTAGGCGCAACGTGAACAGGGCACCGCCTTCGGGGGATCTGCCCGCCGTCGCCGTGCCTCCGTGCCGTTGTGCCACCTGCTTGACGATGGCCAGTCCCAGGCCGGAACCGGGCAGGGTCCTCGCCTCGGACGAACGGTAGAACCGCTCGAAAACGTGAGGTAGATCGGCGTCCGCGATGCCGGGGCCCGCGTCCGCCACCTCCACCGCGGCGCTGCCGTCGCCCACCTGGCGGAGGTTCAGCCGCACCGAGGAACCCGAGGGGCTGAACTTCACCGCGTTGTCGAGGAGGTTCAGCACCGCGCGTTCGAGAGCACTGGAATCACCCAGAAGTGTCCACGGTTGCAGCTGCACGTCGAACGTCACGGCGTTCGAGGCGCGGCGGCGCGCGCGGTCCAGCGACCGTTCTACCACCTCGACGAGGTCGACGGGCTCGTGGATGACCTGCGGGGCGTCCTCGCGGGCCAGTTCGACCAGGTCGCCGATCAACGTGGTCAGCTCGTCGAGCTGGCCGCGGACGTCCGACTGGATCTCCGATTTGTCCTCTTCGGACAGAGTGGGGGAATCGGGGCGTTCCGACGCCAGCAACAGCTCCAGGTTGGTGCGCATGGACGTCAACGGCGTGCGCAGCTCGTGGCCCGCGTCGGCGACCAGGCGGCGTTGTCGTTCCTGCGACTCCGCGACGGCGCCGAGCATCGCGTTGAAGCTGTGCGTCAACCGCGCCAGCTCGTCGTCGCCCGACACCGGGATCGGCGTCAGGTCTCCCGTGTTCGCCACCCGTTCCGTGGCCTCTGTCAGCCGTTGGACCGGACGCAGACCCGTGCGCGCGACGGCCGTTCCCGCGATGGCCGCGAGCAGCACGCCGGCGCCGCCGACGATCAGCAGGACCACGCTGAGCTTGGCCAGCGTCGTGCGCTGCGGCGTCATCGACTGGGCGATGATGATCGCCTGGCCCGGCTGGTACTTGACGGCGATGACCCGCGACTCGGTCCTGTTGTCGGTCCAGATGAACTCGTCGCGCTCACCCTGGGCGACGTCCCACGCCTCCTCGACCGTCGGCGGCCGGTCGGAGCCCTGCGGGTAGAGCAGCTGGCCGCTGTCGGCGAGCAGCACGCCCATCTTCACGTCGCCCGCGGCCAGGAACGCCGCGGGGTACTTGCCGACGAAGTCCGGCGTGTTGATCTTCTCGCCGGCCGCCACGGCCACCGCACGGGTGCGCAGGCTCTCGTTCAGGGCGTCGTACACGCTCTTGCGCACGATCATGTACGCGCCGAACGAGACCAGCGCGACGGCACCGGCGACGCAGAACGCCGCCAGCCAGGTGACACGAGCCCGCAGCGACGCCCTCTGCAGGCGCCCCTGGGGTTCGAGGATCACGGAGGTGTCTCCCGCAGGACGTAGCCCACCCCGCGCACCGTGTGGATCAGCCTCGGCTCGCCCTCCGACTCGGTCTTGCGGCGCAGGTACCCCACGTAGACCTCGAGAGCGTTGCCCGAGGTCGGGAAGTCGTATCCCCACACGTCCTCCAGGATGCGGCTGCGGGTGAGCACCTGGCGCGGGTGCGCCAGCAGGAGCTCGAGCAGCGCGAACTCGGTGCGGGTGAGGCTGATCGGGCGGTCGCCGCGGCGGACGTCCCTGGTGGACGGGTCGAGCTCCAGGTCGGCGAACTTGAGCACGGCCGCCGACTGCGTCGCGGCGGCGTCGTCGTGGGCGGCACGCCGCAGCAGCGCCCGCAGCCTCGCCAGCAGTTCCTCCAGCGCGAACGGCTTCGGCAGGTAGTCGTCGGCACCGGCGTCCAGACCGGACACCCGGTCGCTCACGGCGTCGCGCGCGGTGAGCACGAGGATCGGCAGGTCGTCGCCGGTGCTGCGCAGCCTGCGGCACACCTCGAGGCCGTCGAGGCGCGGCATCATCACGTCGAGCACCATCGCGTCCGGCCTGGCGGCCGTCACCGACTCCAGTGCCTGCATGCCGTCTCCGGCGGTCTCGACCTGGTAGCCGTTGAACTGGAGCGAACGGCGGAGTGACTCCCTGACCGCCCGATCGTCGTCGACAACGAGGATGCGCATGGGGAGAGTCTTGCCGAGGGATCTGAGAGGCGCCTGAGAAGGTCCCTAACTGCGGGTGTGAGTACTGCGTTAGTTCCTGCTAGCCCTCCAAGCCCCGCGCGACGGGTGCGTTCCACTTCCGCCAGAGCGCGATCAGCCGGATGGTGATGATGATCGACGCACCGATCAGCGCGACCAGGCCTTTCGGCAGCTTCGCCCACTCGCCGAGCACGACGACGACCGCGCCGCACAGCGCCGCCACGGCGTAGATCTCCTTCCGCAGGACCAACGGGATCTCCCGGAGAAGAAGATCGCGGAGCGCGCCACCGCCGATGCCGGTGGTCATTCCGATCAGGCATGCCGCGTACGGAGGGGCGCCGAGCGACAACGCGGTGGTGGTGCCGGAAGTGACGAACAGACCGAGGCCCACGGCGTCGAGCAGCAGCACGGACCGTCGGTGCTTCGCGACCTGCGGGTGGTACCAGAAGACGATGAGCCCCGTGCCGCCCGCGACCAGCAGGTACGGCCAGCTGCGCAGGCTCGTCGGGGGGTGCACGCCGAGCAGGACGTCGCGGATGATGCCGCCGCCCAGCGCCGTGGTGAGGGCCAGGATGATCACGCCGAACACGTCCAGGCGGGCGCGGACCGCGGCCACCGCACCGGAGGCGGCGAACACGGCGATTCCGATCAGCTCCAGGACGATGAGCAGCACGAACGCACAGACTAGTAGTTCAGCGCGGCGACGCATTCCGGCGGTAACCGGCTTCCATCCGCCCTCCCGCCGACGCCAGCACGTGCTCCACGACCGCGATGAACCGCTCGGCGCCCTCGCCCCGCACCAGCGCGCGGTAGGAGTCCACGAGCTCGTCCTCCTTGGCGTCGCGCAGGCGCCGCAGCAGCCACTTCCCGTGTCCCAGCCACCGGTTCTGCACGACCAGCGCCAGCTCTCCCGCGCAGGTCAGCAGCCGTGCCGCGACGAACAGCCGCTCGTCCTCGTCCCGTGCCCCGATGAGGTCCTCGAGCAGGTCGGTGGTGCCGTAACGGCGGTCTTCCAGCTCGGTGACGGTCGCGAGCGGCGGGCCGGCGTCGAGCAGAGCGCGCGCCTCGGTCCGCATGCGCTGACCGGTACCGTCGGCGTCGAGCATGAGAAAACCCTCGGCGCACATGTGCAGCAACGGCGGGCGCCGGTCCTTCGTGTCACGGGCGACGAAGTCGTAGAACGACTCGACGGTGTGGCAGAACAGCTCGACCGGCCAGCCGCGGTGCACGCGCGTCTCCCGGAACGCGCCCGGCAGGTCGTCGACGATCACGACCATGTCGAGGTCCGAGTTCGCCGTGTAGGTGCCTGACGCGACGCTGCCGCCGAGGAACGCCGCCCGCGCCAGGGGGTAGCGCTCGTCGAGCAGGTCGCGCGCGGCCTGGACGGGGTCCTTGTCCCAGTCCAGGGGCTGACCGGTGACGTAGTAGTCCTGCCCGGGATCGAGCGGCCCGAGCACCTGCTCGACGCTGCTCCAGGCCTCGGGCACCACCTGGTGCAGGTCGACGAGCCACGGGTTGTCCTCGGCGTCGAAGAACGGCCGGATCTCGTCGAACTGGGCACGCGAGATCTCGCGCACGCTGACCGGTGGCCCGCTGTGCCGCCTCGAATAGCCCTTCAGGCGCCAACCGATGTTGTCGCCGTAGGCATGCCTGACCTCGTCCTGGTCCCCCGCCACGGCCCCATTGTTACTTGAGAGAGCCGTTCGGGTGAACATCGACGCGCGTCAAAAGAAGTCCGCCAGCCGCGGGACGCCCGCCCCATCGACCAACCGGTCCAACGCGACTGCGTCGGCCGGGTCACCCTCCAGCAAACCCGCGCGCCGCAACGCGTGCGTGTTCTGCGCACCCGAGAACCACGGCCCGAGCGCTCGCGCGTGCAGCCGGACGGCACCCGTGCCACCGGGTTCGACGCGGACCGCGCCGTTCTCGGCGACGAGCCGCTGACGCCCCGCGTGCCACGGCGCGTGCGGGTCGACGACCTCCAGGTCGACCGCGACGTCGGCGGGGTTCGGCCAGCCGCGGG
This sequence comes from Lentzea sp., assembly GCF_036380075.1. Taxonomy (NCBI): domain Bacteria; kingdom Bacillati; phylum Actinomycetota; class Actinomycetes; order Pseudonocardiales; family Pseudonocardiaceae; genus Lentzea; species Lentzea sp. The sequence goes on from NZ_DASVFL010000233.1 coordinate 23,163, forward strand.
CGGCGACGGCGGCGGGCAGGTCGACCACGCGCAGCATCCACGTCGCGGTCTGCACCGAGTACCGCAACGGCGTGCTCGCCAGCAGGCCCAGCGTGGCCGGGTCGGTGATCCGCAGGTCGACCGCTTCGAGCGTGCCCGCCCAGGACGCCAGCGACGCCAGGAGGGTCAGCTGGGCCTCGGCGTCGAGCGCGACGAGGTCGAAGACCTTGAGCCGGCCCAGGTCGCCGCCGCCGGGTTCGCGCTGGGCCGTCAGGTACCCGCGCAGACCGCCGGGACCCGGCAACACGCTCACCAGGTCCATCTCCAGCACCTCGGCGACGTCGAACCGCGGCGGACGGCGGTCGGCCATGCCGTCGACCGTCCTCGCGACCTCCAGGTAGCACTCGTGCAGCGCGCTGAGATCGCTCTCACGGGCCGGGCGCGAGGGAATCCGCTCGGTGGGCCGCGGCACCGACAGCAGCCGGTCCATCGGCAGCTCGACCCGTTCGAGGACGCCGGCGCGTTCCCAGCCGCGTCCCCGGTACAGCGCAGGCACGGTCGCGTAGAGGACCGAGAGCGCCTGCCCGTGCTCCCGCATGAGGTTCAGGGACGCGTCGAGCAGCGCGTTCGCCACTCCACGGCCGCGCGTCGCCCCGTCGACGGCGACGCCGCCGATCCCGCCCATCGGGACCGCGGCGCCGCCGTAGAACTGCGCGTACTCCCCGATGCCGAGCACACCGGCGACCTGGCCGTCGAGCTCGGCGACGAGCCCCCGCGAGCCCGGCCTCACCAGCCGCTCGGGGCGTTCCTTCGAGTTGAACGCCACCCTGCGGAGCCGGAACACGGCGTCGAGGTCGTCGTCGGTGTACTCGCGGATGTTCACGGGGACCTGCTTACCAGGTGAAGAAGCCCTGGCCCGTCTTCTTCCCGAGCTCACCGCGCGCCACCTTGTCCCGCAGCAGCGCGGGGGGCTCGAAGCGGGGTCCCAGCTCGGCGGCGAGGTGCTCGGCGATCGCGAGGCGGACGTCGAGCCCGACCAGGTCGGTGAGCTCCAGCGGCCCCATCGGCCAGCGGTAGCCCAGCTTCATGCCGGTGTCGATGTCCGCGGCAGAGGCGACGCCTTCTTCAAGCATGCGGATCGCCTCCACGCCCACGGCGACACCGAGCCGGGACGTGGCGAAGCCCGGCGAGTCGCGGACCTCGATGACGGTCTTGCCCAGCTCCTCCGCCCACGCCCGCGCCTTGGCGACGTTCGCGGGGTCGACGCCCTCGTGGTGGACGAGCTCGACGAGCTGCTGCACCGGGACGGGGTTGAAGAAGTGCATGCCCAGCACGCGGTCGCCGGGCAGTCCGGCGGCGATCTCGGCGATCGAGAGCGACGACGTGTTGGACGCGAGCACGGCCCGCGGGCACCTCGCTGCGGCGTCGCCCAGCACCTTCTGCTTGAGCGGCACGGTCTCCGGCACCGCCTCGACGACCAGCTCGGCGTCCTCCGGCAGCTCACCGGTGCTCAGGTTCGCGAACACCGCCTCGGCGTCGGCGAGCTTGCCCTTCTCCTGCGCCTTGGCGAGGGAGCGGCGGACGGCGACCCGGCCCTGCTCGGCGCGGCCGGCGTCGGCTTCCGCGAGCGTGACCTCGTGGCCGCCCGCGAGCAGCACGTGGACGATGCCCGCGCCCATCGTGCCGCCGCCGATGACGACCGCTTTCACGCCACGACCCCGGAAGGATCGACCACGGTGGCGCTGAACATCGCGACCAGCTCCATCCCGCCGATCTCGGCGAGGTTCGCGCCCGACGTGGCCCACTCCGGCGACTGGATCGCGGTCTTGAACGACGCCTCGGACTCGAAGTACATCTCGGCGACGAGGTGCGGCTCGGTCTCGCCGAGGAACCCGGCGAGGAACACCTGCTGCACCTTCGCGACCTCGGCGCGCACCAGGCCGGGAACCGAGTTCACGATCGGCAGGTGCGACTCGAAGTACTTCCGGTCGAAGCCCTCGGGGTCCGCGGGCCTCTTGTACAGCACGATGTACTTGATCATGTGACACCATCCTCCTCGACTCGCCGAGCACTGTAACGGCTCGGGCACCCGCGGGACTGGGGCACGATGGTGAGGTGCGGATCATCCTGCTGCGCCACGGACAGAGCCTCGGCAACGTCGACGAGCTCGCCTACTGCCGCATCCCCGACCACGCCCTCCCGCTCACCGCGACCGGTGAGGAGCAGGCCCGCGCGGCCGGCCCGGTGATCAGGGAGCTGGTCGGCGACGGCTTGGTCGCCGCCTACGTCTCGCCGTACAAGCGGACGAAGCGGACGTTCGAGCTGCTGGGCGTGGACGCCGAACGGGTCGTCACCGAACCGCGGGTGCGCGAGCAGGACTGGGGCAACCTCCAGGACCCGGTGCAGCAGGAGGTGCTCAAGCACCAGCGGCACGCGTTCGGCCACTTCTTCTTCCGGCTGCCCAACGGCGAGTCCGGTGCCGACGTGGACGACCGCGTGGCGGCGTTCCTCGACGGCCTGACCGTGCGGATGCACAAGGACGAGGGGCACCCGAAGACGGTGCTGGTGGTGTCGCACGGGCTGACGATCAGGTTGCTGTGCCGCAGGTTCTTCGACTGGAGCATCGACCTGTTCGAGTCGCTGTCCAACCCGGACACGTGCGAGAACCGCGTGATCGACCACGACGGCACGGGGTGGAGGCTGGACCGCCCCTTCGACCAGTGGCGCGACTCACCGGACGGAACGGTCCAGCTCCCGGGCTAGAGCAACCCGCGCTTGTAGGCCGCGACCAACCGGCGCGGCACGAGGAGCTCCTTGCCGTCCACCGTCCGCACGCGCACCAGGTCCGGCGCGGTGGCCTTCCACTGCGACCGCCGGTGCCGCGTGTTGGACCGCGAGGTCTTCCGCTTGGGAACGGCCATCAGCGCTCTCGCTTTCCGTAGCGGCGGTTGAACTTCTCGACCCGGCCCGCGGTGTCGACGAGCCGTTGCGTGCCCGTCCAGAACGGGTGCGAGTCGGCGGTGATGTCGACGACCAGCAGCGGGTAGGAGTTGCCGTCCTCCCACTCGACGGTGCGCGACGAGGTCGCGGTCGACCGGGTCAGGAACGTCTTGCCCGTGGAGGCGTCCTGGAAGACGACGGGGTGGTAGTCGGGGTGGATTCCTGGCTTCACAGCTCCAGCTTTCGGATCGAGTCCACGAAGGACAGTTCGTCGTCGGTCAGCAGCGCGCCGGTGAAGGCCGCCGTGATGTCGTCCGGCTCCCCCAGCGTGATCGCCACGATCTGGGTGGTCTTCCCGTCGCGCGGCCCGGCGGCGCCGACGTGCAGCCCGCCGCCCGCGGACTCCAGGTGCAGCGCCAGGTCCGGCTCGTCGGCGACCCAGAGCCGTCCGCGCGAACGCACCACCGTGCCGTCGAGCAACGCGTCGAGCGCCTCGTTCAGCCGCACCGGGTGGAACGGCCGGTCGGCCGTGAAAACCGCTGTCGAGACACCGGACTCCGGCGTGAGCGGCACCATCCGCGGTCGTGCGCTCCGGCACACGACCACCGCGTCCGGCGTGCAGATGTGCGCGCCCGGGGCCAGCCGGTCGAGCACGGCGAGCGTCCGTTCGTCGGCATCTCCTTGCAGCACCAGCACGTCCGCGGCCTCGGCCTGCGCGACGACGACCTGAGCGACCGTCCGCTGGTCGCTGACCATCGACGCGTCGCCGAGCGCGTCGTCCAGCCAGCTCGCCGCGTCGAGCACGGTGATCACGCACTCGACGTCGACGTCGAGTGCGCGGCGCACGGCGTCCGGTTCCAGCAACGGGTCCAGGTGCAGCACGACCGTGTGGCCCTCGAAGGTCCCGAGCAGCTCGCGCAGGTCCTCCCGCACGGTGCAGGACACGCACCCGTGCAGCAGCTCGACGTCGGTCGCGACGCCGTCGACCCACCGGCGCACGCACGTCTCCGCGGCGACGTGGCGCACCAGCACCGATCCGGGCCGGTCCCGCCACACCCGCACGGCGACGTCGTGGTCCACCAGCCCCGCCACCATGACGACAACGGTTTCCATGTGGGGTACCGTAGATGAAAACGAATGTCGTTTCAATCTGGAGGTACCTGTGCGCTGCCAGCTGACGGGCCGTGAGCCCGGCTTCGGCAACCGCGTCTCGCACTCCCAACGCAAGACGCGCCGCCGGTGGAACCCGAACGTCCAGCGCAAGCGGTACTGGGTGCCGTCGCTGAACCGGTTCGTGACGCTCACGTTGTCCGCCAAGGGCATCAAGACCGTCGACAAGCTCGGCGTCGAGGCCGTCGTGGCCCGGCTGCGCGGCCAGGGGGTGAACCTCTGATGGCCAAGGGCAACGACATCCGGCCGATCATCAAGATGAGGTCGACCGCCGGCACCGGCTACACCTACGTGACCCGCAAGAACCGCCGCAACGACCCGGACCGCCTGGTGCTGCGCAAGTACGACCCGGTCGCGCGCAGGCACGTCGACTTCAAAGAGGAGCGCTGACGTGGCCAAGAAGTCGAAGATCGCCGCCGATCAGCGCCGCCGCGAGGTGGTCGCGCGCTACGCCGGACGGCGTGCGGAGCTCAAGGAGAAGCTGCGCCACCCCGAGACGCGCGAGGAGGCGTTGAGGGGACTGCAGAAGCTGCCGCGCGACGCGTCGCCGACCCGGTTGCGCAACCGGGACGCCGTGGACGGACGGCCGCGCGCCTTCAACCGGAAGTTCGGGCTGTCGAGGCTGCGGCTGCGCGAGATGGCCCACCGCGGTGAGCTGCCCGGCGTGTCGAAGGCGAGCTGGTGATGCGCGAGCAGAAGGTGCTCAAGCGCAGGCAGAACCTGCTCACGAAGGAGGGCGTGGCCGTCGTCGACTGGAAGGACGTCGCGCTGCTGCGCAAGTTCATCTCGGACCGGGGCAAGATCCGGTCCCGCCGCGTGACCGGCCTGACGCCGCAGCAGCAGCGCCAGGTCGCCACGGCGATCAAAAACGCACGGGAGATGGCTTTGCTGCCGTACCCGTCGCAAGGGCGATGACGCGGATCGCCGTGCTGGCCACGAACGCCAGCACGGCGAGCTGCACCAGCAACGCGAGCACCCAGGTCGTGTGTTCGTCGACCGTCAGGTCGCCGCGAACACCGACCAAGAAGGTCGCGTAGAGGCCCCAGCACTGCAGCGCGGCCAGGCCCGCCCCGACGATCGTCGTGCGCAGCGACACGGCCACGACGACGGCGGCGAGCAGGAGGAGCGCCAGCAGCGGCCAGGCACCGGTGAACGCGGTCACGCCGACTCCCGCGCCGAACCCGAGCGCGGAGCCGTAACCACCTCTCATCTTCTTCATCCGATCGGTGTATCGCCTCAGGTGAGATCAGCGCCACCTCCCGGACGTCAAGTTGGTGCTTTCGAGTGAGGCACGATCGCTCGAATGAACCTGTACGAAGTGGTGCACCGGCGCAGGGACACTCGAGCCGAGTTCACCGGCGCGGAAATCCCGCCCGACGTGCTGCGACGAGTTCTGACCGCGGCCCACGCGGCACCGAGCGTCGGCCTTTCCCAGCCGTGGGACTTCGTGCTCGTGCGTGATGAATCGATTCGGCGCGCTTTCCGCGACCACGTCCAGGCCGAACGCAGCGTGTTCTCCGCGGAGCTCGACCCCGAACGCGCCGAGGTGTTCTCGCGCATCAAGGTCGAAGGCGTCATGGAGTCGTCGCTCGGCATCGTCGTCACCTACGACCCGGACCGCGGCTCGCCGGCGGTGCTCGGCCGGCACGCCATCGCCGACGCGGGCCTGTACTCCGTCTGCCTCGCGATCCAGAACCTGTGGCTGGCGGCGACGGAGGAGGGCCTCGGCGTCGGCTGGGTCAGCTTCTACCGCGAGGACGTGCTGCGCCGCCTCCTGAACATCCCCGCGCGGGTCCGTCCGGTGGCCTGGTTGTGCGTCGGACCGGTCCAATCCCTTCCCGACACACCCGATCTGGAACGTCACGGATGGCGCAACCGGATGCCACTCGAAGACGTTGTTCACCACGACACCTTCGGCCGACGAAACTGAAGCCCCGAGATGCGAACTATCTCCGTCGTGACGCCCGTCCACCCGCCGCACCTGCGTTTCCTGCGGGAGGCGTACGAATCTTTGCGCGCGCAAGAACTCCCGCCGGGATGGACCTGGGAGTGGTTGGTCCAGCACGACGGAGAAGCGGTCTCGGAACTGTTCTCCGATGATCCGCGGGTCGCTTTCTCGTCTTCTTCGCCGTCGGGCGCGGCGGGCGCCAGGAACATGGCGCTCGCGCGGTCGCGCGGCGAGCTCGTCCGGAACCTCGACGCGGACGACCTGCTCCTCGACGGCGCCCTGACCAGGGACGTCGAGGTGCTGCTCGCGCACGGCGACGTCGGCTGGACGACGTCGGCCGCGCGTGACCTCCTGCCCGGCGGCGACGTCATCTCGTGGGAATTCGACGGACCCGCGGAAGGCGTTCTCGAACCCGGCTCGCTGCTCGATGCTTTCATCGCCGATGAATGGCGGCTGCCGGTCGTTCCGGGCACGTTGTGCGTGCGCAGAGAGCTGCTTTTGGCCCTCGGCGGGTGGATGGCGCTGCCGTCTTCCGAGGACACGGGCCTGTTGATGGCGCTTCAAACCGTGTCGCGCGGGTACTTCCTCGCGACACCGAGCATGCTTTACCGCAAGCACGGCGTGCAGCAAACCGCACGGGAAGTTCACAACGACCCCGTTGACAAGAAGCTGCGCTACGGAATGATCGTCGATCGAGCCCAGGCGCTGCGCAACCTGTTGGCGCAACCGACTACCCCTCGGTGACGTCCTGCACCACCATCGGTACGGGGCGCGACCATCCCGGTAGCCTGTGCAGGCCGCTCGGCGAGTCGGAACGGAGTCGATGAACGAGTGGAGCAGCGTGATCCGCTGGTAGCGGGCGAGGTGCCGCGGCTGGACCAAGAGGTCCGCGCGTTGCTCAACGCCGGCCGCCTGCCGGAGGCGAACAGTCTTTTCGACGAGGTGGTCACCAAGGTGTCCCCCGGCGTCGACCGCTGGGTTCGTTCGGCCGTGCTCGTCAACAGGGCCATGCTGGCGTGGCGCCTCGGACGCATCCCGCTCGCCCTCGAACTCGCGGCGGAGGGCTGGACCGACCTCGACGCCGACCGGTCCGACAGCCCCGCCGTGGCCCAGACGATGGGGTCCCTCGGCTACCTGATGGAGGGCATCGGCAACCGCAGGGCCGCGCTCGACATGCTGCGGCTGTCGGTCCAGGTCGCGCGCCGGTCCGGCCACAGCGACACGCTGGCCCTGTGTCTGCAGCGCCTCGGCGGGTCGCTCAACTTCCGCGCCTGCGCCGGGCACCCCGCGGCCGCGCCCGCGATCTTCGAGGAGGCGCTGGCGTACCTCGACGAGGGCTTGGGCGTCGTCAAGGAAGAGCGGAACCGGCGGGCGCTGCTCGGCGCGTACGGCCGGTCGCTGGCCGGGGTCGGCCAGCTGGACAAGGCAGAGGAGACCGGCGAGGAGACGCTGCGGCTCTCGCGCGACGCCGACGACCTGTGGGGCATCTCGGTCGGCAACTGGGTCCTCGCCGTCGTGCACCGCGAGCAGGGCATCCTCGACGAGGCGCGCACGTTCGCGGCCCGTGCGGTGACGAACGCCGAACGCATCAACGACACGTCACTGCTGCTGCGGTTCTCCACGGAGCTCGCGGACATCTGCCACTCCCTCGGCGACTCGGTGGGCGAGGCCGTGGCGTTGCGGCGGTCGATGCAGGCGGCGCGCACGGCCACGGAGACGTTGCAGGAAGGCCTCGGCCAGGCGTTGGAGCAGCGCCGGGTGGCCGTGCAGGCGCAACGGCTCGCCGTGCAGGCGCAGGAGGCCGCGGCGCGCGACCCGTTGACGGGCCTCGCGAACCGGCTCGGTCTCGAACGCGCCGCGCAGGCGTTGCTGGAGTCGACGGCGGCGCGCGGCCGGGTGCCGTGGCTGGTGCTGGTCGACGTCGACTGGTTCAAGAACGTCAACGACGACGCCGGACACGCGACGGGCGACGCGGCGTTGCGCGAGATCGCGGCGCTGCTGCGGCGCGAGTGCCGGGCGGACGACCTGGTGGCGCGCTGGGCGGGCGACGAGTTCGTAGTGCTGCTCGGCGACACCGGCCCCAACATGGACGTCGGCCCGAACGTGGCCGAGCGGATCCGCGCGGCCGTCGACGGGCACGACTGGACGATGGTGCTGGGCGCGGTCCGCCGGCCGACCGTGAGCATCGGTGTCGCGGCGGGACCGGCCAAGCTGGACCAGCTGTTCGCGGCCGCGGACATGGCGCTCTACCGCGCCAAGCGCCACGGCCGCAACAGGGTCGAGGTCGAGCCTTCGGCAGGGCTCCCCGAACGCGTGTCGGGGAGCTGAGTCCTTCCCGGACCCGTCCTTCCCGGACCGGTCAGGCGATCAGGCCGCCGCGGTAGGCCACCAGCGCGGCCTGCACGCGGTTGACCGCGCCGATCTTGCCGAGCACGGACGAGACGTAGCCCTTCACCGTCGCCTCCGACAGGTGCAGGGTGCCGCCGATCTCCGCGTTCGACATGCCCTGGCCGATCAGCACGAGCACCTCGCGCTCTCGTTCGGACAGGCTCTGCAGGAGCCGGCGCGCGGGCTCCGCCATCCGTTCGCCGTCGGCCACGGCCGCGAGGACCCGTGCCGCGACACCGGGATCGAGCACGGCGCCACCGCGCGCGAGGTCGCGCACGGCCTTGACCAGCTGCTCCGGTTCGGTGTCCTTGAGCAGGAAGCCCGCGGCCCCGAGCCGCAGCGCCTCCGAGACGTACTCGTCGACGTCGAAGGTGGTCAGGATGCACACCCTCGGCGGATCGGGCAGGGTCCGCAGCCTCCGCAGCGCCACCAGCCCGTCCGAGGTGCGCATCCGGATGTCGAGCAGGACCACGTGAGGACGGTGCTGGCGTGCCAGGTCGGCCACCAGGTGTCCGTCATCGCATTCGGCGACGACCTCGATGTCCCCGACACTGCTCAGGATCATGCGAAGGCCGGAACGGACGAGGTCCTCGTCGTCGGCCAGCAGAACCTTGATCACAACGCCTCCCGCATTGGCGTTCCGCGCTCCCACATGTTCGTGATCTTCGCGTACGAACGCCGAAGGTCACGTTAATTCTCAGTTATCTCATCATGTGGTAACGGATTTTCGAGATCGGCGGCGACGTTCACAGTTACCGGAATTAACTGCCGACTTCGCTGCGTGAGCAGGTCACCAGGAGTTGTGGGTGGCTGACGGAACTCAGAGTGACCAAACTCGGATATCCCACTTGATGGAATGTCGTACCGAAACACGGATGTACGCCGGGTAATCCGATTCAGAACTTCTGCCGGTTCGTCGTTTTGATCCAGATGAGGTTCTAGACCGATACAGAGGCAGTTGTGCGTGCCGGTAAACGCGAAGGTCTTTCGCAATAGCGGTACTGGAAAGTAACGTGCGTCACAACAGCCCTGCCCTGCACGGAGAGGAGCTTCGCGCGATGCGGAGAGCCAATCCGGTGACGACCCTGCTGGCGACCGCCACCGTCACCGCCTCCCTTCTGATCGTCCCGTCCGCGGCCCAGGCCGCCGAGCCGCGCGCGGCCGCGTTCGCCGCCGACGACTACTGCCTCGGCCAGTGCGGCGACATCGTGCCGCCCGGCAACAACGGCAACGCGACACTGGCCGAGATCCTGACCCACAAGGCGTTCGGCACGAGGCCCGCGCACTCGGCCGACCAGCTCGGCAAGTACGACGCCCTGGTCTCCGGCTACAGCGGCCTCACCAACGACCAGCTGTCGAACTTCTTCAACGACGCGTCGTTCGGCGTGCCGTCCGACCAGGTCGAGAGCACGGTCAAGCCGCGGTCGGACGTGACGATCGTGCGCGACAAGAAGATCGGCATGCCGCACATCACCGGCACCACGAGGTCGGGGACGATGTTCGGCGCCGGTTTCGCGGCCGCGCAGGACCGGCTGTGGCTGATGGACCTGTTCCGCCACCTCGGCCGCGGCCAGCTCTCCGGTTTCGCCGGCGGCGCGCCGTCGAACCGCGTGCTGGAGCAGAGCTTCTACAACCAGATCCCCTACACCGAGGCCGACCTGCAGAAGCAGATCGACACCGCGGCGGTGCGGGGCGGTGAGCGCGGGCGCCAGGCCGTGGCCGACGTCAACGACTACATCTCCGGGATCAACGCCTACGTCACCCAGTCCGTGTCGGCGCGGAACTTCCCCGGCGAGTACGTGCTGACCGGGCACGCCGACGCGATCACGAACTGGAACGACATCCAGCCGTTCAAGGCGACCGACATGGTGGCGATCGCGTCCGTGGTCGGCGGCCTGTTCGGCGCCGGCGGTGGCGGCGAGGTGCAGTCCGCGCTGGTGAAGCTGGCCGCGCAGAACAAGTACGGCGCCTCCGTCGGCGAGCAGGTGTGGAAGGCGTTCCGGGCGCAGAACGACCCCGAGGCCGTCCTCACCCTCCACAACGGACAGTCGTTCCCGTACTCGGCCTCGCCCGCGTCGCCCCAGGGCGTGGCCCTGCCCGACTCCGGCAGCATCACGCCGGAGCGGATGGTCTACGACGAGGTGGGCGGAACGGGCGCGGCTGTCTCGGTCGCCGCTCCCGAGGACGTGGCTCGTGCTCGCGGGATCTTCGAGGACGGCGTCCTGCCCGCGGACCTGCTGAACAAGACGCACGGCATGTCGAACGCGCTGGCGGTGTCCGGCGCCCACACTGACTCCGGCAACCCGATCGCCGTGTGGGGTCCGCAGACCGGGTACTTCGCGCCGCAGCTGCTGATGCTGCAGGAGCTCAACGGTCCCGGCGTGCGGTCGCGCGGTGTCTCGTTCGCGGGCGTCTCGATGTACGTGCAGCTCGGCCGCGGTGTCGACTACTCGTGGAGCGCGACCTCGTCCGCGCAGGACATCATCGACACCTACGCCGTCGAGCTGTGCAACGCCGACGGTTCTCCCGCGACGAAGGCCTCGACGTCGTACGTGTTCCACGGCGCGTGCCTGCCGATGGAGCGCCTGGAGCGCAAGAACGCGTGGAAGCCGACGGTGGCCGACGGGACGCCCGCCGGCTCGTACACGCTCGTGATGTGGCGGACCAAGTACGGGCTGGTGACGAGCCGTGCGACCATCGGCGGCAAGGTCGTCGCGTACACGACGTTGCGTTCGACCTACATGCACGAGGTCGACTCGATCATCGGGTTCCAGGAGCTCAACGACCCCGGCGCGATCCGGTCGGCGGCCGACTTCCAGCGGGCAGCCGACAAGATCGGGTACGCGTTCAACTGGTTCTACGCGGACTCGCGCGACATCGCGTACTTCAACTCGGGCCTGAACCCGGTGCGCCGGTCCACTGTGGACCCGAACCTGCCGACGTGGGGCCGTGCGGAGTACGAGTGGGTGGACTGGAACGGCGACGAGAACACCTCCGCCGTGATGCCGTTCGCCGGGCACCCGAACTCGGTCAACCAGGACTACTACGTCTCGTGGAACAACAAGCAGGCGAAGGACTTCACGTTCGGCGGCTTCGGCCACAGCTCCGTGCACCGCGGTGACCTCCTGGACAAGCGCGTCAAGGCCCTGGTCACGTCCGGGCAGAAGGTCACGCGGGCGTCGTTGACCAAGGCGATGGCCGAGGCGGCCGTGGCCGACCTGCGGGCCCAGGAGGTGCTGCCCGAACTGCTGCGCGTGGTGGAGTCCGCCCCGGTCGACGCCTCCCTCGCCCCGGCGGTGCAGAAGCTGAAGGACTGGCAGCGCTCGGGCTCGTTGCGAAAGGAGACGGCGAAGGGCAGCAAGGCCTACGCGCACGCCGACGCGATTCGGATTCTCGATGCCTGGTGGCCGCTGCTCGTCGAGGCGCAGTTCAAACCATCACTGGGCAATGGTTTGTACGACGCGCTCGTGAGCGCGCAGCAGGTGGACGAGGCCCCGTCCGACACGCACGGCGCGGCACCGCACAAGGGTTCGTCGTTCCAGTACGGCTGGTGGGGTTACGTGGACAAGGACCTGCGCCAGGTCCTCGGCGACCCGGTCCAGGGCGCCTTCCCGCAGACCTACTGCGGTGGCGGCACTCTGGCGGGCTGTCGCACGGCGCTGGTGAGCTCCCTGCAGACCGCCGCCGCCAAGCCGGCCAACCAGGTCTACCCCGGTGACGCCGACTGCACCGCAGGCGACCAGTGGTGCGCGGACACGATCGTCCACCGCGCCATGGGCGGCATCACCCAGGACAAGATCCACTGGCAGAACCGCCCGACGTTCCAGCAGGTCGTGCAGTTCCCGTCCCGCCGGGGCCAGACCATCGGCAACCTGGCACTGTCCCGGACGGCCACCGCGTCGTCGTACGAGAAGGGCTGGAACACCCTTCCGCCGTCACTTGCATTGGACGCCGATCCGTCGTCCCGCTGGGCCAGCGACTGGAGCGACAACCAGTGGATCCAGGTCGATCTCGGCTCTGTGCAACAGATCGGTCGCGCTGTGTTGCGCTGGGAGTCGTCCTACGGCAGCGGGTACCGCATCGAACTTTCCAATGACGGCACCAGCTGGCGCAACGTTTTCACTACGAGCGCTGGCGATGGGGGCGACGATGTCGTAGCGTTCACGCCACAGGACGCGAGGTACCTCCGGCTGACGGGCACCCAACGGGCCACCCGCTACGGGTACTCCCTGTACGAGCTTGAGGTCTACAGCTTGTAGGCCTTCGAGATGAGGACGCCGATCCACCCCCAGGGGTCGGCGTCCTCTACTTATTCCGGACTTCTTCAGACCCGGAACAGGTAGTTCCTGACCTCGTCCCCGATGGCGCGCGTCGGCTTCCACTCCCCGCCGTGCCAGGTGCTCATCCGGTAGCCGCGCTCGGTCAGGAAGTCCGCGACGTCCTTGGCGTGGTACCCGAAGCGCGTGACGTGCCGTTCCTCGATCTCCAGCAGGAACGCGGGCTTGAGCCGTTCGATGGTCCCCTTGGCACCCTCGAGCACCCGCAGCTCGGCGCCCTCGACGTCCGCCTTGACGAAGTCGAGCCGCCCGATCCCGTTCTCCTCGACGAAGTGGTCGAGCGTGTCCGTCCTGACCACGACGTCCAGGTGCTGGTCGAACTCCTCGTTGGACCCCAGCCCGTCCGCCCCCGCGGTGAGGAACGACCGCCCGGTCACGGGGTTGCCGTGCCGCACCGGAACGCTCATGACCTCCCGCCCGGACTCCTCGGTCCCCAGCGCCACGGAGTGCCGGCGGATGTTGCGCCCCTCCCGGGGCCGCAACAGGTACGAGAGCGTCGGGTGCGCGAACACCAGCGGCTCGACGCTGTGCACAGTCCCGTGTGGACCGACGAGCCGGGACAGCGTCACCGTGTAGAGCCCCAGCGCGGCCCCCACGTCAACGCACACGTCACCGGGCTTGACGACCTTGCGGAGTCCGAGGAGCTCAGCCTCGGCATAGGGGGTGAGCCGGGCGAGCGCCTGCAAGCCGGCAACCACCGCGGCACTGCGAAGTTCGGTCAGCACCCGAGCCAGCCTAGACGTGTCCGTTCGTGTGCTGCCCATTCACGTGCTGTTCGCCCGCGGGCAGCCCCACCTGGTCCGCGAACTCGGCAGCCACCCGAGACCCGCCGTACACGCTCAGCGCCTTCGCCAGGTGCTGCCGCAGATCGGCGCGATGCGAGTCCTCGAGCTCGGGCAACGCCCGCTCGACACTGCTGACCAGCGACTCGGCCCAGTGCGTCGACGGCTGCCGTTGGGCGATCTGCACGAGGTCGGCCAGGTGCCCTGACAGCTTCACGGCCTCCTCGACCTGGTACCCGTTGCGCTGCAACCACCAGATCGTGGCCGTGCCGACGTCCGTCAGCACCTCGTCCCGCAGGTACCGGATCTCAGCCCGTTCGACGTCCCGCTCAGCCAGCTTGAACGTGGAGTTCCGCAACAGCTCGACGTGCTTGCGAGCCATCTCGAGGTCGTCCTCCTGCACGCTGATCTTGACGTTCTCGGCCCGAGCCCAGATGTGCGTGCCGGGCACCTGTCGTTCGACGGCGAGCTCGTCCCCCAACTGCACCTGCAGCGCGGCGTGGTGCCCCAACATGGCCTTGCCGCTGATCTCCTTGGCCCGCTGCAGGACGTGGTGGATGGCCGCGCTCTTGGGCGAGTTGTGCCGCAGTCCCGTGGCCAGGTCGAGCCGCCACACCACGGTCATCTTGAGCTGGAAGTCGAGCCCGTACACCGCACTGGCCAACGGCGTCTCGAACTCGTGCTGATGACTGCTCGACGGCGGCACGAAGGTGAAGTCGTCAGCACTCCTGGGCACCCGCCGCCGCCACCAAGCCTTGACGGCACCAACAGGGCCAGGACGGAAGTCGGGCCACGGTCTGCTCACGCCCCCTGCGTACCTGACGTTTCTTCACAACTGAAGGTGGTCTCGCTCACTTCCCTCCAACGGCCGCACGCATCTCGTTCGGTCCCTCACGGTGCGTGAGCGCGACTGCTGCCTGTGGGTCCGGCCCGTGGGTTCGAGCCGCGGGTGAGGCGTTGGTGGGGGCGCTGGTCAACTCGGTGGCGGCACCCCGCTAGACTGCTGTCGCCAGCCCTAGTAGCTCAGGGGATAGAGCATCGGTTTCCTAAACCGTGTGTCGCAGGTTCGAATCCTGCCTGGGGCACCACCTTTCGCCGGGTGAAACTAAGGGCTCTGACCAGTGAAAACAGGTCGGAGCCCTTGGTCTTTAGCCGGGACTGAAGTCGATCTCATCGTCCGTTCGTGGGGCTAGACGTGGTGCGAGTCCGGCGTAGGGTCGCACCATGAGCACCCCGAAGCGCCCCGCCAAGGGTCGCCAGCGAGG